>NZ_JBFULQ010001211.1:0-797 GCF_054049815.1 Mesorhizobium sp. P5_C1
TGGTGAAGATGGCTGGCGCCCTGGGGWTAGACGCTCCCGGTAAATAAGCTTGTTACACCTCTGTATAACTTTCGCTTTCGCAAGCGCGGGTGCAATATCTCGCCGAGAAACAGTCGTTGAAGCAGCAATGTTTGGGTCATCGGCAAGCACGGAGGAATAGTGAATTGACCCGCAGCGCGATGATCTCGATCGTCGATGACGATGAGTCCGTTCGACTTGCCACTGCAAGCCTCGTCAGATCGTTGGGTTTCATCGCATTTGCATTCGAATCGGCCGAGGAGTTCCTGATGTCATCTAATCTGGAAACTACGTCGTGCCTGATCTGCGATATCCAGATGCCCGGAATGACAGGAATAGAACTGCAGGATCATTTGATCGAACATGGCTATCACATACCGACAATTTTGATCACCGCCTATCCAGAGGAGCGTGTCCGCAAACGCGCTCGGGAAACGGGCGCCATCGGCTTCTTCGGCAAGCCGTTGGACAGCCAGGCCATGATCAACTGTATCGATTCTGCGCTTCATGACGCGCGTTAGCAGCACCTGATGCACCTTCGCGCTTCAGGCGAACAACGCCGCAAGCAGCGGCAGCGCTGAACAGAGAAGTCAACATCGAACGTCTATGGGCGTCGAGAAACTATTGATCCCCTGCGAGGTAGGCAAGGAGTGCTTCATGGCGCGCGCAGCAATAACAAATTTGGCAAACGAAGACGGGCTTCGCCGTTATCTCGGCGAGATCAAACATCTCCCCATGCTGACGCTTGGGCAGGAACAAGCGCTGGCAAAACGCTGGCG
>NZ_JBFULQ010001212.1:0-797 GCF_054049815.1 Mesorhizobium sp. P5_C1
ATGATATTGCCCGACGCGTTGGAGATTCCTGCCTGCAGCGCGGCTGCCTTGCCGAAATTCCTCCGAAGCCGAACGCCCTTTACATGGGGGTAAGCCTTGGTGGCGGCCAGAATCTCCTTCCAGGTATTGTCCCGGCTCCCGTCGTCAACAAAGATGACCTCCTCGAGCGAGGCGGTATCGATCTGCTCGAAGGCGGCCTCGATCTGGGCAATCAAAGCCTGAACAGTGTCTTGCTCGTCCTTTACAGGCACCAGTATCGAGACTGTCTGCACGTCAGGCCCTCTGCGTCAAAATGGAGGTCTGGCTGGGGAATGGCAATGCCGGCGCCAGCCCCCTTGTCACGCGCTCCTGCAGGCCGCAAGAATTGATGGCCTGGCGATATTCCGGCCTGTTGCTGTTGTCGAACAGAATCATACCGCCTGGAGACAGGCGATGAACCGATTTCGCCAAGCAGGAAACCCTGGCCCGGCCGTCGATCACAATGAGGTCGAAGGTGCCGTCGACCCGGTCAATCGATGACACGTATTGATCGAAAGAGCATTGCGTATATCCCTTTCGATTGGACCTGGCCTTGCTGGAAGCAGAGGCGGCGACCGGCTCCACAACGCGCACTGCGATGTTGGGATAGGCGCCAAAAATGCCGCCCATGGTTTGCGCGAACGGAGCGTCATGCTCGACGGAATCGACAGAGCCGCTTCGTTTTGCCAACCAAACTGTGCTGGCGCCGGCACCAAATTCATAAACGCGAGCCTTGTGATTGCGCGAAGCCAGAAAACTGTTCACGGTATCAATCGCGG
>NZ_JBFULQ010001213.1:0-795 GCF_054049815.1 Mesorhizobium sp. P5_C1
ACCCAGTTCATACCCGAGAATGGCGGCGGCGCCGGAGTGAGGTTGAGAAAGCTGTGATCGCTAGGGTGATTCTTTGAGTGTGGCTGATGATCGCAGGTTTCGCCGSGATTGCAAAYCCAGCRAYCGSGMTCSTATTGCTTGCCAAGGSCAACATMAGCGGTTGCTTGGAGTTCGGATTRTTCAGCATCRTTTCCTGGGCAGCGCTSAGAGCGACATGGARGGACATCGGSCCRCGKTGGCGTMAAAAMCTGCTAGCAAATAAAGCCAGCAACCTCCGGGCGTGGTCTCCTCTCCTTTCGCATGTTTAACTTACGGAATTTGAGTGACGGTGGTGGGACGGAACCTTGCTGCGCGCTAGCGCCCTTTCGGCTTTGGCGTGATCTCCTCAACCCGCACCTTATCGCCGATCTCTCTCGCCCCGCGCGCGTGCTCATCGAACGATGATCCACCATCCGGCGAGCGCGCCAGCCGCGAGCAACAAAACTGCGGCGGGTATCAATACGCCCTTGCGGTTCTGCCATCTCGGTGGAGGGCTCGGCACCAGTTTTTGGGGTTTCGGTCGGTCGTCCATGACAGACAAGCTGCCCTACCGTATTAGGTTCCGATATCCGCGACCAGACCTTGGTCCCAAAACGGTCCGACCGAAGCCCAATCGGGGGAACGTTTGCTGCCTTGCCAAGTTCGATTGGCTTGGCCGACGAAGGTTGTCTGTGCCAATTTTCACAAGGGAGAAATCCATGAAAGCGTATCTCACTGGCGCCGCAGCGGCGTTTCTGATTGTCGCAGGTATCGGCG
>NZ_JBFULQ010001214.1:0-794 GCF_054049815.1 Mesorhizobium sp. P5_C1
ATTCTGGAACAGCTATGTCGCCTTCATGAAAAAGGGAGCGGATGAACTCGGCGTGAATCTCGTCGTGCTCAACGCCGACAACAAGCCCGACCAGATGGTCAAGTCGCTCGAGGATCTGGTGGCCCAGAAAGTCGATGGCATAATCTTCACGCCCTATTGGGCCACTGCCGCTCGTGGACTTACCTTGGCGAAGGAAGCCGACATACCGGTCATCCTCACTGACAGCTACCCGGATTTTTCGCCTCAAACCGAGCGTTTCCCAAACTACATCGCCTTTATCGGGCCGAGCGATGAAGACGCCGGATACCAAATGGCCAAGGCGCTGTTCGCTGCGATCAAGCCCGGGCCGGACGGTAAAAAAGTGATCGGCGTGGTCAACGGCACCGCCGGCACCTCGGTCGCCATTGATCGTCGCAAGGGTCTGGAAGACGCTCTCAAGGAAGCTCCCGATGTGCGTGTCGCTGGTGAGGTCGATGGCAATTTCGTCCGTGATACTTCGCAGACGGCATTTGAATCGCTCTTCCAGGGGAATCCGGAGATCACCGGCGTCTGGGCTGCGAACGGCGGCACTGCGACCGGCGTGATGGCCGCTCTCAAGAACCACGGGAAAACGCCGGGGAAGGAGGTCATGGTCGTCGGAATGGATCTCAACCCTGAGAATGTCGAAGCGGTAAAGTCCGGCGATCTGCTCTTCGACATCGGCGGTCATTGGCTTCAGGGCGGCTTCGCCCTTGTCGCCCTCTTCGACCAGATCAAGGGCGTTCCGGTTCCCGCGGGCGCTGACAATGTCAAGC
>NZ_JBFULQ010001215.1:0-794 GCF_054049815.1 Mesorhizobium sp. P5_C1
ACAAAAGACCTATCCAGAACGTTGGCCGAAGAGCATCTGACCTATCTGAGAGAGCGGGCACCTTCCGCGCTTCGGATCGTGGATAAGATGCCTCATAATTTCGAACTGATCGGTCTTATCGCCGTTCTCTTTCCCAACGCGCGCATCATTCATTGCCGTCGTGACGCCATCGACAATTGCGTCTCTTGTTTTGTCCAGAGATTCGGCGAGGGGCACAGTTACAACGCCGACCTGAAGGCACTCGGCCTGTACTATCGCGAATATGACCGCCTCATGCGGCATTGGAATGAGGTTTTCCCGGGCCTGATCTTCGAGAATCAGTACGAAACGTTGGTCGAGGATCAGGAAGCACAGTCACGTCGGCTTATAGATTATCTTGGGTTGCCTTGGGACGACGCCTGCCTGCGCTTTTTCGACAGGGATGGTTCGGTCAACACGCCAAGCCGCTGGCAGGTCCGTCAACCGATTTACAGGTCGTCCGTCAAACGCTGGAAGAATTATGAAAATGAAATTCAGCCGCTGATTGATGCATTGGGCGACCTGGCGGACAAATAGTCCCAATTCCGAAACTTGCGAACGAGCTTTGTGGGTACTGAAGCGCGCGATGCGGCTGAGACCTGCGCTATCGAGGCCGAACCAAAGTTAAGACCGCGAACTGCAGCACCGCATGCAATGGTCGCGCAAAGTCCTGAAAAAACCCGGCGGTTGCCCGCCGGGTTTTCGATTTCGACAAGCCGAAACCTTGTTAGAACGAGCGCTGGAAGCGGAGGATACCGCCGACGCTGTTCTTCTTG
>NZ_JBFULQ010001216.1:0-791 GCF_054049815.1 Mesorhizobium sp. P5_C1
AGCGTGAACGCCTCGGCGAAATGCTCGGGTGCCCGACATTCCATCCCGCGCAACCTGGCAAGGCCGGCGAATGTTTCGCGGTCGAACCAGTCCTTGGAGCGCTGCGTCCCGAAGTGCTCGTGAAGGAGTTCGATCTTGCGTTCGAGCACGTCGGCCGTAAGCGGCACGTAGGCATTGGGTTGGCAAAGATCACCGTCCCATTTCGGAATCTCGTATTCGAGCACCAGGTGGTCGCGGAAGACGTTCCAGGTCAGTTGGTTGACCTCCCGGTGGTCCTGATGGGCGTCGAACCTGGCGTGGGTCAACACCACGTCGGGATGAACCCGCGATCTTAGATCCACCAGCCACTGCTTGATGGATCGACTATGGGTCGGAAAGTAGCTGTCTTCGAAATCGGCGACGTGGACTGTGGACGAGTGCGATCCCTGGAGAAAGGCCTCGGCCGAAGCCCTGGCTTCGGCAGACCGCTGGCCGCCGGCGCTCAGCACGCACCAATCGACATCCAGTTCGACCCCCGACGCGATCAGCCCGAGGATCGTACCTCCCGCACCGATCTCTATGTCGTCGGAATGGGCACCAAGGCAGAGGATCGAGAGTTTCTCCCCGCGACGTGCGAGGCCAAGTCCCCTCATGATGCGGCCATCACCATGCTGCGCCTGATTTTCTCTGCGGTGACCCTCCTATTCCAGGGCATGTCCCCCTTTTCGACCATGTCTTCGAGCGATTGCCAATCACGCAGCGTGTCCATCGAACGCCAGAACCCGTCGTGCTTGTACGCCATCAGCATGTTG
>NZ_JBFULQ010001217.1:0-791 GCF_054049815.1 Mesorhizobium sp. P5_C1
CGCAAAGTAGAGCCTAGCGCACTCTCGTATTGCGTAAACCAGCCACGCTCAGCGTTTCGCTTTGTAAGGATAGTGCCGCAGTTCGCGCAGCGGAACTCGTCCGCAATCTCGCCGGTGCTTCGATCAACCGCTGCATTCCAAAATATGACTTCGTGCGCACATTCCGAGCAGACAAAAACATCTGACCATACAGTATAGTTAATCCGGCCTGTGTTCCCATTGGAATGTCTTGTGTTGTACATCCATGCACATTCGGACTGCACGGCGTTAAGAACCAGCTTGGCATCGCGGTCGAGAATGTCGCCATGGGTTGGCACATTGTAGTTATAGGAAATGAAGGTGGCGGCGGTTGAAAGGTCGTTGAGAACAGAGCGTCGAACGCCAATCTTAGAGAATGGCATCCATATTTTTCTGCCGTCTGCACCGATCTCTTCATTCAAGATAGTGCCGTCTGGCTTAACCTGATAGCCAAGCGACATCACTGTTTCAGCGTCTCCGCTTAGCTCGGCAGCGACACCCATCATGCCCGTCCCGCAGAAGCCATCGAACACAATGTCTCCCGGTTCAGTGTAATGAAGAATGTACCGCATGATGGCCTTATGCGGCACCTTGGTATGATACGAGTGCGCATTGTAGATAGCGTCGTTCTTCCCCTCACTCACGTCAGCGGCAAATGGCTCRCGGTGATAGTGCCATCCGTCTGGTTTTGAAGGCTTCTCCGCTTCGCACGCTTGGACGAAATCGGCGACCCATGGATTCGGACAAGCAGTGTAATATGGGGGATCGGAGAG
>NZ_JBFULQ010001218.1:0-790 GCF_054049815.1 Mesorhizobium sp. P5_C1
CTCGCAGCCACGTAGGTTCTGATCAGCATCATGGTTCCAGGACCTGTATTGGCAAAAGACCCGTTTCGACAGGAAACGGCATCGCCAAATCGCACGGAAAAAGCAAGACCGGCCGTCCACCTTGCGACAATCAACATGCATCCTGGCGGGGAAAAGCCTTCACGTCCGGTTGATCGACACGCCGCCATCGGCAAACAGCGCGGCTCCCGTGGTGAAGCTCGATGCGTCGGAGGCAAGGTAGAGGGCCGAACGGGCGATCTCTTCCGGTGTCGCGATACGCTTCAACGCATGCAGGTTTTCGACGAAAGCTCGCGACTCAGGAGTCTTGAAGGTCGCTGCCGGCGTGTCGGTGCCGCCGGGCAGCAGCGCGTTGACCCGCACGCCCTTTGGGCCATATTCAGCGGCCAGCACCTGAGTCAGCCCGATCAGCCCGGCCTTGCTCGCGGCATAGCTGGTCATGCCGGGCATGCCAACGGTGTTACCGACGAAGGTGGAAGTGAAGATCAGCGAACCACCGCCGCGCTCGATCATCGCCGGCACCTGATACTTCGCGCCGAGAAACGCGCTGGTGAGGTTGGTGTCGAGCGTCTCGCGCCATCCATCCAGCGACAGTTCCGAAATCGGACCCATCAGGCCGACGGCGCCGGCGTTGTTGAAGGCGATGTCGAGCCCACCGAATTTTTCGACAGCCAGATCGACAAGGGCTTTCGCATAGGTTTCGTCGCGGACATTGCCGGCAARGGCGACGGCCGTGCCGTCGGCGTCGGCTATCTCGGCCACCAGCGCATCG
>NZ_JBFULQ010001219.1:0-788 GCF_054049815.1 Mesorhizobium sp. P5_C1
GATCAACACCTGCCACGCCTGGCTCGCGATGTAGCTTGTGGCCGGCTCATAAGTCATCTCTCCCCCTGATCAGTCAAAACCCGCGCCTCTGGCGGAGAGCGCGGGCCGACCAGGCGATGGAGTCCCGATCTTCGGCAGGATGTGGGTGAGACATCACCTGCCGCAACCACCAACTGTTAGCGACCTCTAATGTTCCGTCAAGCCAGTTCTGTGGCTTGCCGCACCCACGCTGGGATTGCCTCATGGCCCTGCAGCCAAGCGCACGCGTGTTCCTCCCAGACATGCCTCTATTGACGCCCACCATGCGGTTAGGGCACGTTTCGAGGAGTGTTTTCAGGGGGCATCATGGCTGACAAGATCCACGGCTTTCTGCCGCCACGGCCGAAATGCCGACTGACCATCAGCGGTTGATCACCCGCTATATCTTTGATCGACCTTGTGGTCCTAAACCTGTTCGATGAGTTTTCGGACAGCGTCACGGTCGCTTCCTTTAGCGTGTCGTTGCTCGCCGCCATCTTGTTGCAAGCCCTTCTGAAGGCGACGATCGCCATCGAGCAWCAGGTCGCCGTGTTCTTCAAGGCAAGGCGCCTTCATGAAGTTCATGCGATTCTTCGGCGCATGGGTGGTGCTGTTCCTATCCAAGTTCGTGATCCTGGAGGCGATTACCTTCGTGTTCGGGGATAGGGTTCGCTTCGAAGGCATGCTGCACGGGGTCGTGCCGCTGATTATCGTCGTCATGGCCATGCTCATCGCCGAGGAAGTGATCGTCCGGTTCGTCAGATGTATCC
>NZ_JBFULQ010001220.1:0-785 GCF_054049815.1 Mesorhizobium sp. P5_C1
CTGCTTGATGAGATCATCAAGATTTTCCCGGGACTCCGGCGGGCACGGGTTTCGGTAGGTTGATACCGAAACTTATCCGAGATCCCGCGCCACCAACTCGCGGCAAGTCGACGGGAGGACTGCTCAGACGGAGGGGCCCGGAAGCTGTCCAATGAGCCTCGAAATTCTGATCCGATACGCTCTCCTGCGCAATCTGTTGACCTTGTAGGTTAACCCCAGATACGCAGGAGGAATATTCAGACCGAGTTCCCCGCAGTTGCAAGATATACGGCCGAGTACAGACCGTTCCTGGCTGTCGATGCGATGTGCCACCGCCGGCAGGAACTTCTCCGGCCCCGTATAGTGGCGGATCAACGCCCGATCCCAATAGCTTGTCTGGAATGCCGACTTCTGCACGTTGAATTCCACGGGAAGCGTCTCCCATGCCCCTTGGGCCGCGATGTTGAAGGCGCATTGGTCGATATGGGTGCATGAGCCGTCCCAATAGGGACAGAAGTACGCGTGCGACTTTAGAGCGGACGAGAACCGTTCGGGAATTCCCGACCCAATCCATCGAGACACATCGATGGCCATAAAGCCGGAATTGAAGTAACGCCGTTCGAGGCCATGCTTGTCGCAGTTCTCAAAGAATGCGCGGTTGTCGAGACCTGTGCAGATGGAAAGGTCGGGCACGGCCGCGAGAGGTCGCGTCGTCGGGGCGGCAGCTGCCAGATCAAGAGGCCGCACGGCCAGTGTATCATTGTCGAGGTAACAGACGACATCGTGATCGCCCGAGACGGCGGCGA
>NZ_JBFULQ010001221.1:0-785 GCF_054049815.1 Mesorhizobium sp. P5_C1
GGTTATCTGACATCAAGGTTCTCTTTCCGCTGCGCCACTCGGTGTGAGGTGACCGGCTCACTTGGAAAAATCGCAGTCGTGCCGAGTATGGGCATCATTGAAGGTTCAAGCTCTGGCGCTTTCTGCTTGGCCTTTAAGTCCGTGATTTCCTCGTCGCGTCTGGCAATTCGGCTTTCCAGATTGGCGATGCGCTCGGTCAGTAAATACCGTCCAACAGCAAACCCACCGCCTCCGAACAGGACGGCAAAAGTGGCAAAGGCTGCCGGGTTGGCCGCTACCAGCGCAGAGTTACTCTCAATAAACGCGATAAGGTCATGCATTGAGCGCCGCTACTTTCATCCCAGCACAGGCGGCGTTGGGTCAAAGCTGATCGCCACCAGCCCCGGATATCTGTGAGCGAGGGCGAGGATTTGGGTCTCAAGCTCGCAGTTGTAGGCCATGAGCGCCTTCACAGTCTCAAGGGGGCTTTCGTAGCGGGCTATGAGCTTCTCCGCTTCGGAGTGCAGTTCGGCTTTGGATTCGGCATCTAGGTGCATCGTAGCCATTACGGGTATCCCCAAGCGTGATGGTCGCAGTGAACAAAAAGAGAACATAGATGTCAAGGGTGAATTGACTCGGAGAGGAATGGGTTCCTATTTTTGGCCATGCCTGATACTGGTGGAAGACGGAAGCGAGGCGGCGAATGGAAGCTCAGCAATGCCCATGACATTGGACAGCTGGTGCTAGTCCGCTGCGGCCTCTGTAACGTAAAGCGTTGGTATCAGCCGAGTGATCTGAAGGAAATC
>NZ_JBFULQ010001222.1:0-784 GCF_054049815.1 Mesorhizobium sp. P5_C1
GGATGCGACCGCTTCCTACCTACTGGTCTCGATTGAAAAAGGGTTCGCCGACGACGTGTTTGCGGGGATGGCTCGCAATCGCGCGGCCGTGCTGCCGCCTTCGATCGGATTTCGGGACACCACTGTAGAGTCGGCGTTGCAGAGGATTGTCTTGGAGCTCAAGCAGCCTGACCCCATCAGCGCAACGATGGCGGAGTGCCAGGCCACGCAACTGCTCGGGCAAATGTTCAGGTTGAACGGCGTCCATCAGGAACCGGCAAAAGGCGGTTTGTCATCGTTCGATCTCAAGCGAGCGGTGGGAATGATCGAGGCATCGTCGGGCGGCAGACCTACGCTCGCCGATTTGGCAAAAGAGGTTGGGGTTAGCCGGTTCCATTTCTGGAGGGCCTTCAAGCACTCGACAGGCATGACACCGCACGCATTCATTGCGCATCGCCGATTGGAGCACTCCGCGGATATGCTGCGATCGACCAATTTGTCGGCGACGGAGATCGCGATGGAATGTGGTTTCGGCAGTTCGAGCCATTTCACGACCGCCTTTAAGCGGGCCTTCGGCGCGGCCCCCACGGAATTTCGTCGTAAGTGCAGAATCTAGGTGGCCGGTTGTCGGTTCTCAGCAACTATCGGAAAACCCCAACATCACAGTAAAGCAGGCTGGGCGGAAGAAGGTATCCATCGGCGGTCAGCCTGGACGCGCCGCTCATGTCAAACCTGGTTCGAATTCATCATGCCAAGGGACGGCCCAACCGGTCCAATCCTTGCCTAGGATTCCTGGCCAGCACGC
>NZ_JBFULQ010001223.1:0-783 GCF_054049815.1 Mesorhizobium sp. P5_C1
CGTGGGAACTGTGGTCCTGGGCCAGTGCGGGGCTGGCCACCAGCAGGAAAACCAGTAGGCGGAAGGCCATCGCTCAACATCCTCCAATTGGTGTTACGGGTTGTCTCTCCGAAACATTCCTGGGAGCAGAAGTAGTACTGGTGAGGTATTTTCACCGCACCTGCGCAGTTCAAACATTTCATTCTTTTGCTCCTTCGCGGTCGGGGAAGCATGCATAGATTTTGCCGTTGGCATGAATAATCCATTGGTATGGCTGCATAACCCAAATGGCAAAGAAGTTACTTTGGATTGTCTGTCGGGAGGCGTCCGACGGACACCGTTTCTCACGAGAACGACGAACACAGTTGGGGTCGCTGCGCGATCCGCGATTGGGCACGCTTGCCCCCGGCTTCGCCTGGAAACCAATTGAAGAAGCCAATCGGTGCAACGGGCGAAGTTCGAATTGGGGCGGCATTTGCAAAAGACATTTCTTTGCTTGGACGCAACATTCGGCGCTCAATCCGAGGATTTGAACGCATGGCATCCTGGAAATCGATGCGGCCTCACAAGTCCGCCGCTGGAGGCGGGCGCGCGCTGCTGGCGACCGGAACAGCCCTCACGGAGCAGGGCATCGCCATTGGCGGCTCGACGACGCACGTGAATCTCACGCCACCCTGGAAGGGGATTGCGGTTCGACCAGTTAGACCCGCAGCTCGCGAGGCGACGGCCTGGAAGCCGAGAGCAATGGGCACAGTCCAACTCGGATGCTTCTTCCCTCTGGGCCGCCGTTGGCATGCTTCGGTG
>NZ_JBFULQ010001224.1:0-783 GCF_054049815.1 Mesorhizobium sp. P5_C1
GGCCGAACACGAACGTGGCGGCGAGCCCGGCAATGACCTGGGGCAGGCAAATCTTGAAGAACACCCGCATTCCGGACGATCCGTCGATGCGGGCGGCATCCTCGACGTCTGGCGACAATTCATCGAAGAAGCTCTTCATCATCCAGATGGTGAAGGCCAGGTTGAAGGCGGTGTAGAGCATGATGATGCCGAGATACGAGCCCGACAGGCCCACTACGCGGAACATCAGGATCACCGGAATGATCACCACAATCGCCGGCAGCATGCGCGTGGTCAGGATGATGAACAGGTAGGTGTCATTGCCTTTCAGCGGATAGCGCGAGAAGCCGAAGGCCGCCAGGGTGCCGATGACCAGCGCCAGCAGCACCGACGCCGAGGCGATGAAGATCGAGTTGAAGAAATAACGGTCGAATCCTGTCGCTTCCGGGGCACCGTCCGGCGTCATCGAGCGGGAAAAGACGGACCCAAAATTTTCGAGCGTGGGCTTGAATACAAAATGGTCCGGAATCAAGCCGAACAGCGACGTGGGCGACAGCGTCGGAGGCACCAGGAGCGCGTCGCCCTGCGGTTTGAAGGCGGTGAATATGATGAACAGCACCGGCAGAAAATAGATAAAGGCGACGACGGCCACGGCGAGCGTCCGCCCCCAGCCGGCCTTGTCTACTCCGCTGGCCCTGCCGAAGCCGAGCTTTCCCAATATCGATTCGGCCACGGGTCAGGCTCCCTTCGTACGGCGGTTTGCGAGGTACAGGTAGAGGTTGGTGAGAACGATCACCATGAACA
>NZ_JBFULQ010001225.1:0-782 GCF_054049815.1 Mesorhizobium sp. P5_C1
GCTGCGGCGCTGGGAGACGAGAGCGAGCAGACCACGGCGGGAATGGTTATCCTTCTTGTGGTCTTTGAAATGGTCGGTCAGGTTCTTGATGCGCTCGGAAAGGATGGCCACCTGGACTTCCGGAGACCCGGTATCGCCCTTGGCGGTTGCGAATTCACCCATCAATTCCTGTTTGCGCTCGGCAGTAATCGACATCGTGTTTTTCCTTATCTGTTTGAGGAAACGGGTCGCCCTCAGCCGGGATGTCGTCCAGCAGGGGCCGGTGCAAGCAAAGCTTCATAGCGCTATGCTGCGGCGCGTATAGTGCAATTCCCGAGAAAACACCAGCCCAATTCACAAGCCGGCTTTTCAGCCCAAAATGACAGGTTTTATCCTTGTTATAGCCATTTCTTCCATTTGAAGAAGGCGATCAGCCCAAACGCGACAAGCGCCATGAACAGCAACGATGCCGGATAGCCATAATAGGCTTTCAGCTCCGGCATGTTCCAGGGCGAAGACTCCGGATCGAAATTCATGCCCCAGATGCCGACCAGGAAGGTGAGCGGCATGAAGATGACCGAGACGATGGTGAGGTAGCTGATGACGTCGTTGGTGCGCGCCTGGCTCAGCGACAGATGCATCTCGATCAGGCCGGTCAGCATGTCGCGCTGGGTTTCGACCAGTTCGATCAGCCTGAGCGAATGGTCGAGCGTGTCGTTGAGAAAGATCTTGGTCTCACCCTTCACATAGGGCACGTCGTTGCGGATCAGCGTTGCCAGCGCATCGCGCATCGGCCACAGCAC
>NZ_JBFULQ010001226.1:0-782 GCF_054049815.1 Mesorhizobium sp. P5_C1
ACCTGAGCATCGGTCGATGAGTTAGGCTCGCTAAACCGCCAATAAGCGTACAGCAGGGCGAGCGCAGCAAGCGCAGGCGCATAGTGGGGATCGATGCGAATGGCTTCATGCATGTGTTCACGAGCAAGCCGCTCATCGCCATTACGCCAAGCCGCGTGAGACCTAAGCCATAATGTGTAGGCGGAAACGCTTGTCGTGGGATTTTTCGCGCGTTTGGTCCCGGCGGCATCTTGCAAATTGAAAAAGAGCCGACCAAGAACGCAATCGACGAATTCATCCTGCACCGCGAATATGTCGGTCATTTCGCGGTCAAACTTTTCGGCGAAGACGTGAGTGCCGGTTTGCGCATCGATCAGTTGAACTGTGGCGCGCATACGCTGCCCTGCCAGCCGAATGCTTCCTTCCACCACGAAATCTGCCCCCAATCTCCGGCCCACCTCGGCTACGTCAACTGAGCTCCCTTTATAGATCCATGGGCAGCGAATTCGCCTCAATGGTATCGACGCGCCCGAAAGTGCTCAACTTTGCCTGGACGCGGGCAGAAGGAACTACCGGTGCGGGCAAAAAGCGTCCCTCGCCCTTGCGGATTTTCTAAAAGTCCACAGTCCGACTTCGTGCATTGAGGTCGACCGCGACCAGTTCAGGCGCATGGTGGCCGTCTGCACTACTGGCGGCATCGATATTGGGGAATGGATGGTCAGACGGGGCTACGCGCTTGATTGGCCGAAATACAGCGACGGATTCTATGTCAGGGCTCAAAATGAAGCTAGGGCAGCAAAACG
>NZ_JBFULQ010001227.1:0-782 GCF_054049815.1 Mesorhizobium sp. P5_C1
TCCCGCCTATGTCGATGTCGCGGTCATCCGCTGGCAGGACTTCACCGGTCAGGCAGCGGTGCTGGAAGGCGACGCTCAGAGCTTTGCCGAGGCAAAGCTTGAGCGGAGCGAGATCAGGCCATGACCACCAAGACTGCGATCCTGCAGGCGATACGCCACAAATGTCTGGACTGCTCCGTCTATCAACCCGCCGAGGTTCGGGAGTGTCCCGTCAGCACATGCGGTTTGTGGCTGTTCAGGTTGGGGATGGACCCCGACCCCAGCCGGACTCGCGGCTTCGCCAAATCCCCCGTGTACACGGACCCTTCCGGGCAAGGCATGCCTACCCCCAAGGCGAGGCAGCGCACAGGAACCGGAGATATTTGAATGGCCCGTCCCAAGCATGTGCCTGACGCCTTCCACCGCCGCCAGGTTGAGGCGCTGGCCGGCTACGGTGTTCCGGAAGCCGAGATTGCCGGCATGGTCGGTGTCGATGCGAAGACGCTGCGCAAACACTATCGGCAGGAACTGGCATTCGGCCACACCAAGGCCAATGCGAAGGTGGCGGAGAACCTCTTTCGCAAGGCAACAGGCGAGGGTCGTGAATCGGTCATCGCCGCGATCTTCTGGCTGAAGGCCCGCGGCCGCTGGAAGGAGACCGCCGTCAACGAACACTCAGGCCTTGACGGCAAGCCGATCGAGCAGGTGCACGAGATCCGCCGCATCATCATTTCACCGCCTGACTGGAAGGAGATAAAGGCATCGCGTGGGTAGCGCCGAACGATCTCGGCGAAGAACCTGAG
>NZ_JBFULQ010001228.1:0-780 GCF_054049815.1 Mesorhizobium sp. P5_C1
CCGCCACCGATGACGAAGATGTCCCGGATTGCGTCCAAAAAGCCCTCCCGCGATTTCGCATTGCAGCATTTTTAGGTTTTTACGAAACCGTATCGGGATTATTTCGAAATAAGAACGAATGTCAAACGAAATATCACAGGCGCGTGATGATATGCCGACGCCGCTTAGCCGAGCGACGTCTCGATCAGTTGAACCTCGGCCTCCTGGCAAATCTTGCGCACCGACGGAATGTCGCAACGGTCGGTGATGAAGGTGTTGACTTGCGACAGATGGCCGATGCGGACAGGCGCGGTGCGCTCGAATTTGGTCTGGTCGGAAACCAGGATGACATGACGCGCATTGGCGATGATCGCCTGCGCCACCTTGACCTCACGGAAATCGAAATCGAGCAAGGCGCCGTCATGGTCGATGGCCGAAGCGCCGATCACCGCATAATCGACCTTGAACTGCCGGATGAAATCGACCGCGGCTTCGCCGACCACGCCGCCATCGGAACCGCGCACAACCCCACCGGCGATCACCACCTCGATCGAGGGATATATGCGCATCCTGTTGGCAACATTGATGTTATTGGTGATGACCATCAGCCCATTGTGATCGAGTAGCGCCTTGCTGACCGACTCCGTAGTCGTGCCGATGTTGATGAACAGCGAGGCATTGTCGGGGATCAGTCTGGCTGCCGCGCGGCCGATCGCTTCCTTCTCGTCGGCGGCGATCTTGCGCCTCGCCTCATACTCCATGTTCTCGATGCCGGAGGGGAACAACGCACCACCATGGATG
>NZ_JBFULQ010001229.1:0-1281 GCF_054049815.1 Mesorhizobium sp. P5_C1
CTTGTTGGTTGTGCGCGGATAAACGTAGTCGGTGCCTTCAAGCACCCAGCGCTTCACCGAACCGCCATCCTCGCTCATCAAATAGTCGACGGCCGGAATGGCCTGCTGGTTCGGCGCCGCACCCGTGTAGAACACGTTGCGCTCGCTTTCCTCGCCCTCATACTGGACGGGATAGAACAGGATGTTGTCGAGCTCGCTGAACACCGGCAGCACTGATTTGCGCGACACCGAGGTCCAGCAGCCGAACACCGCGGCGACCTTGTCCTTGGAGATCAGCTCGCGCGCCTTTTCGGCGAACAGCGGCCAGTTGGAGGCCGGATCGACGACCACAGCTTCGAGCTTCTTGCCAAGCAGGCCACCTTTGGCGTTCTGCTCATCGATGAGCATCAGCATGGCGTCCTTGAGCGTCGTCTCAGAGATCGCCATGGTCCCGGACAGTGAATGGAGAATGCCGACCTTGATCGTGTCGTCGGCCGCCCTGGCAGGCGCGGACATCAACAGGCCGGCGGCAACGACGCTCGCCGAAAACATTTTTGTTATTGTCGAGAAATTACCCCTCATGCCTAACACTCCCAGGCTGGTTGATTGCACCGCAACAATGCAATGCAACCCCCGTGCCAATCGCTCAGGAGATGCCGAATAATGGGTGATAGTTAAACATTCCATCAAACGAGCGACGTCATGGCATCCGGCATTTCACGCATTTTTATCGGCATATTGCTTCTGGCGGCAGCGACCGGCACTGCCCGAGCCGACTTCAGCGACGGTAAGATGCCCGACGGCATCTACCACTGCGAAGTGTACCTGCTTGGCATGTTCCTCGACCTCGGTGACATCACCATCAAGGGCAACGTCTACAGCGGCCCAGTCACCTTCGGGACCGCCCAGCAGGGCTACAATTACCAGATGGATGCAAACGGTGTGATCTCCTGGCTGGGACCGCTCGGCGGATATACGGCTGGCGGCAACTCGCTGTCGCTGACCCAGGCCACGCTCGACGGTCAAAGTGCGCCCTCCTTCGACATCATCATGAGACAGCCCGACGGCGCCTTCACCGCCTCGACCTGCACCAAAGGAAGCGGCCAGTAAGTTATTCCCTGGCAATGGCCGCCGCCTCGGCGGGCCTGCCTCTCTCTCATGTCATCTGGATGTTGCCGAAACTGGATAGGCAGCGGTGCGCCGTCACCATCCACCTTGAGAGGCAGACACAATGGCCAATTCACCGTCTTCATCCTCCCCTGTCATTCGCGACGTCATAGCCGAGCGCGTCTCGCGCCGTAC
>NZ_JBFULQ010001230.1:0-778 GCF_054049815.1 Mesorhizobium sp. P5_C1
CAGTTTCAACACGAGTATTTGGGGAAACAGGAACGGGACTAGGCTCGCGACGGACACCAGTGCACATAAGGATCCCGCCAGGAAAAAGGTGCGCCAATCGCGAGGCTCGAGCCATGCGTCAAGGCAATAAGCCGCCAGCGCGCCAATCAGCCCGCCAACCGCATTTGGCAGTATTACCCGCACCATATATCGCCGCGGCTCCACGGCTAGAAGCCGGCAGCCATAGAGTAGCGGTCCTATGCCTCGAAACAGGACTGCGGCCGCTGCTGCGGCGAAGCTGATGCCGGAGAGGCCGAAAAACTGGACCAGCAGAAGGCTCAGGCCGGCGATGGTGACGCTCTCGCAAACGGCAAAGACGGCAAGCAGCCGGTGTTTCTTCACTCCGGCGATGACCCAGTAAGTGACCCATTGCGACAAGGCGATCAGCTCACCGAGCATGAGGATCCGGAGTTGCTGATAGGCTTCGTCGGCGCGTCCGCCCTGCCAAAGGTGAATGAAGCTGTCGCCTAGGACGAGCAGGCCGATGGTGAGAAGACAGCTCAAGGCGGTAGTGTACCGGCCGCCCTCCACGAGCAAGGTCTGCTGAGCCGTGTGAGCTTGCTCATGGAACAGCCGGACCGATCGCGCCGCGACGGCTTCGGTCGTTGCGGACAAAAGGACATTGCAATTGACCGAGAGCTGGCGCGCGATGGCGAAAATTCCCACGGCCGCATTGCTGAGTGTGTAGCCGACGAGAATTGGACTCAGTTGGAGCGCGATCGACCTTGCGGCATTCAGC
>NZ_JBFULQ010001231.1:0-776 GCF_054049815.1 Mesorhizobium sp. P5_C1
CCTCACTCGTGGCGCGTCGGGTTGTCCTCTTTGATATGGTAACGCTACCACCCGTGTGGATTCCTAACAACAAAGAAGCCCGTCACCCGGGTCAGAACAAGGTGACGGGCACCCAGAAGCCAGCGGGGACCCCCTGTACTGGCCCAGTATGATCCGATAGCTGTGCATCAAAATTGTGTCGGCGACTCAGCCACCCGCGCGCACCGTTCGTCTTTGCCAGACCAAAGGGACCGTCCCACTGGTTCTGTCTCCAACACCGTGCGGAAGGTGATAGGTACCTTTAGCGCAACCCTTGCATGACGACTTCGAACATTGCGCCGATTTCCTCATCGATCTCTTGGCCGGCAATGCCCTGGGTTTCCGCCGCCCGTTTTGCATCCACAGTCATATCGATCACCAGAAGCACCGGGTCGATGATCGGGTCGTCCGGTAAATGGTCCGATCCAATGGTAGAGAAAATCACCGCCGCGCTTGCTCATTCTTCCCGAAAATCCTGCAGSGARGCATGSCGYARGTCTTCCTCGYCGCGCAGATGCTTYACGCGGCCGATCAGCCCCGGCTTRACCCATTGCGTYGCCSGMCGCTTCATGCCCKTCGGCGCGGTGCCTGCGTTGTCTTGGACACGCTTCCACAGTCGTTCGCGCATATCCCGGTTCAAGGTGATGAAAGCCGAGCCGACATAGCGCCTTGTGCCTCGCTCGGCCATGAGAGCAAATGCCGGCTTGCCTGGCTCTCGCTCGACGCCGAGGAGATCGAACTCGCCGACCGCATAGCTC
>NZ_JBFULQ010001232.1:0-774 GCF_054049815.1 Mesorhizobium sp. P5_C1
CCCGGTGGGTCACCCATGTTGACATTGTGGCTAATTAAACGGCGCGCCGCCATCGCGGCGAAAGCGGCCCGATAGGCACAAAGCAGCTTCGCCCCTAAGGTAGATCCGGAATGAGCGCAATTGGGCCGGGAGCCGACTGGCMGCTTCGAGGCGTGGAATTTCAGAAGCGGACCTCAGATGCACTGCGTGCATTGACGTGAACTGACCCGAAGCCGACATTCCCCTCATTGCCAAAGTTCAGTATCTTGGGCTGCGAGCTTCGCATCTGTCTAGGTAACGTGTCGCAGTTACCCAATCGATTGTCAGGCGGTCATGCAAACCCACGAGACGCGCTATGCACAATGCGGCGACATTTCCATTGCCTATCAGGTAGTCGGTGATGGCCCAACGGATTTGCTCTACGCTCAAGGCTGGCTCAGCAACATCGAGTACGCTTGGGAAAGCCCCGAATACGCTCGATTTCTCAGCGGACTTGGCCGCTTTTCCCGCCTGGTCTTTTTCGACAAACGCGGTACGGGGATGTCCGACCGAAACGTGGGCTTCCCAACACTCGAACAGAGGACCGAGGACATCAAGGCCGTACTCGATGCCGTCGGATCGAAGCAAGCGGCGCTCTTCGGAGTTTCCGAGGGCGGGAACATGGCTTCCTTGTTTGCCGCTACGTATCCCGAAAGGGTGAGCGCGTTGGTTCTGTACGGCTGCCGTGCTCGCCGGGCATGGGCGCCTGACTACCCTTGGGGCGCGACCCAAGAGGGGTTCGAGCGCTTTGTAAAG
>NZ_JBFULQ010001233.1:0-772 GCF_054049815.1 Mesorhizobium sp. P5_C1
GGGTTGAGGAAGCGCTCGAACAGCAGGGAGAAGCGCAGGGGATCGATGTCGGTGATGGTCGTCGAATAGGCGACCAGCGACCCGGCTCCCGATCCGCGGCCCGGCCCGACCGGGATGCCTTGCGCCTTGGCCCACTTGATGAAGTCGGCAACGATCAGGAAGTAACCCGGGAACTTCATCTTGGTAATGATGCCAAGCTCGAAATTCAACCGCTCGCGATATTGTTCGACCGTGTAGCCTGGTGTCGGCCCGTGTGCGGCCAGCCTCGCGTCGAGCCCGTCATGCGCCTGGCGGGCCAGTTCGTCGGCTTCCGCCTGCACGGCTGCGTCATTGTCGGCGACATCGCCGCCCGTGAAGCGCGGCAGGATCGGGTTGCGGTTCTTCGGATAGTAGGAACAGCGCAACGCGATCTCGACCGTGTTGTCGATCGCCTCCGGCAGGTCGGCGAACAGCCTGGCCATGTCGGCCTGGCTGCGCAGGAAATTGTCTGGCGACAGCCGCCGGCGATTGTCGGCGGCGACGACCGAGCCCTCGGCGATGGCGATCAGCGCGTCATGCGCGTCATAGTCGTCGCGCGCCGAGAAGAACGCCTCGTTGGTGGCCACCAGTGGCAATTCATGGGCATAGGCGAGATCGATCGAGGATTTCTCGATCACGCGATCATAACCGGAAACCCGGTCCAGTTCGACATAGAGCCGGTCGCCGAACATCGTCTTCAGGGTCAGGAGCCGTGCCTCGGCAAGATCGCGGCGATCTTCCTTGAGCGCAAAAC
>NZ_JBFULQ010001234.1:0-771 GCF_054049815.1 Mesorhizobium sp. P5_C1
GCATAATGGGTGTGTCGGAGACGTCATATGACCAATTAACATAAGGCGCGATTTGCTCCGCATCATCGAATGCAACCGAGTGGCCTCGATGACAAACGATGGTGCTTTCTCCAGCCCTTTCGACAAGCTCTTCGAGCCACCGCTGCCCATAGTAGACATCGTCATCTGCCGTGACGATGTAGGCTTTAGGAAACGCCAGCAACGCTGGAATAATCTTCTTGTAAGAACGAATATCCTTACAAAAACGGATCTCAAGGCCATAGGCTTTCAGGTCCGTAACTGAGGGTGGCAGCTGCGCCGCATGCTCAGAAGTAAGCCACAAGACAACGCGATCTGGGGCGACCGTCTGCGACAAGAGACAGCGCAGCGTCAGATGCAGCGTCTGGAAACGCTTAGGATATGAAGTTAGCGAGACGATCAAATCGCCAGGCAACCCATGCGGCCGGCCCTGTCCTCGAAGCGGCCATCGCAAAGCGATCAGAACTTGGGCGACGTATGGCTTGGCAAAGCGAATAATATCATCTCGATACTTTGCAACGCGCCAGCCAGCCCCAGTTTTGAGCCATGCAATTGCGCGACCCGGTGTGCCGGCACCGGTCCCCAAGAACCACGGCGACAGCCATGGGGATCGTTTCAAAATCAGGTAGATCGCGAAAGGACCGGAGACTGCGATCATAAAGATCGCCACCTCGTTGGAAACACCAACGTCACGAAGAGAAAATTGGAAAAATTGATGCAGGAACATGATCACCAGCGAGGCTTCGCCCAGCT
>NZ_JBFULQ010001235.1:0-768 GCF_054049815.1 Mesorhizobium sp. P5_C1
GCGGTGGTCATCGGGCGGTCCAACATCGTCGGCAAACCGATGGCCAATCTGCTGCTCGCGTCGAACGCGACCGTAACGATCGCGCACAGCCGAACAGCGGAAATCGAACAGATCTGCCGAGGGGCCGACATCCTGGTCGCCGCTGTCGGCAAGCCGGACTTCGTGAAGGGRGACTGGATCAAACCGGGTGCCACGGTTATCGACGTCGGTATTAACCGACTACCCGCAGCCGATGGCACCGGAAAGGGACGTTTAGTCGGCGACGTTGATTTCGAGGACGCTTGTCGAATTGCCGGGGCAATCACTCCCGTGCCCGGCGGCGTCGGGCCGATGACGATCGCGATGCTCATGGCCAACACCCTTAAGGCCGCCCAGCGCAGCGGTCGGTGAAGAAGACTCTAGCAGCGACCAATCATTGCCTCAGCCTTGGTCGAATTCCACGAGTCCTTGATTGACCACGCTGCTGCCTCCGTCGACGTTGATCAGGGCGCCGTTGACATACGAGGCTTCCGGCGAAAGGAGAAACGCGGCGACATTTGCAATCTCGCTCGCGTCAGCTGCCCGCCGTTGCGGCACGAGCCGCGTGACACGGCGATATCCCGGCTCTGGGTCCCCGCCTTCGGTCAGCATGCCCATTTCCATATCGGCCATCTCCGTTCGCACCCAGCCCGGGGCAATCACGTTGGCGCGAAGACCATGGCGAGCGTATTCAAGGGCTATCGTCTGGGTTAGGAGCGTCACACCGGCTTTCGACGCACTGTAGGCGGC
>NZ_JBFULQ010001236.1:0-766 GCF_054049815.1 Mesorhizobium sp. P5_C1
ACCGCCACCATTGACAAAAAAATTGGCGGTCCATAATCTCTTGTTATGAAGAACCTTCGTTCGGCCGTGGGAACACCTTCTTCAATCATAGCCTTTGAGGCGGCTGGCAGGCATCTGAATTTCAGTAAGGCCGCTGCCGAATTAAACGTTAGCCAACCGGCGATCAGCCGCCAGATCCGCAATCTCGAAGAGCACATCGGGAAGGATCTTTTCTTCCGCAGAGGCAACAAGGTCCGCTTGACAGAAAGGGGCCGTATCCTCTTTGAAGCAGCGAGGGAGTCTTTCGAACGGATCATATCGGCCGTAGAGAGTATGGAAGATGAGACCCGGGACACGACACTGGTCCTGCGCTCTCAGCCAATCTTATTGTCTACGTTCGTGCTTCCGCTCATGCCCGATCTTCAGCGTGCCTTCCCCGGGTTTTTCATCGATATTCAGTCGTTAGAAAATACCGCGCCAATCGACAGTGAGCGGAACACGATCGCAATCCTGTACGGCAACGGAAATTGGCCTGGGATGCGGTCAGAATTGCTATTTAGCGACGTCTATTTCCCGATATGCCATCCCCTGATTCTCAAGGGGATTCAGACGACCGAGCCGATGGATCTGTTTGACAGCCTACCATTGTTGCAAATCTCAAACTTCATTGACCCGTGGATGGAGTGGCGGAAGTGGGGAGAGCACTTTGCAATCGAACGCCTCGTCACAAAGCGCCCACAATTTATCAACGACTATGAGATGCTGCTCAGGGCGTGCCGGGCGGGAC
>NZ_JBFULQ010001237.1:0-765 GCF_054049815.1 Mesorhizobium sp. P5_C1
GCCAGAGTTGGTTCCCAGCGTTCGGAAACGTGGCTCGGAGGCGGATCGTGCCCGTCGTCTGGACAATCTGGTTGTCGAGAAGCAAAAGTTTGCCTTCGTCGAGCTTGGTCTTGTCGTCCTGGCTGTACGCAAAGACCGTCAGCTGCCCCTTGGCCATCTGCTTCTGGATCTGCGGGAGCGTTTCCTCGGGCAGCGTAAAGATCAACGAGATCGGCTGGACCTGCGCAACGTCGACCAGACCAAAAGTATCGGTCGGGTGAATGATATTGCCTTCGTCGATCTGCCGGATACCCGTTACACCGTCGATCGGCGAGGTCAGACGGGTGTAGCTCAGATTGATCTGCTCGGCCTGTAGCAGAGCCTCGTCTGCCTTGATTGTCGCCTGGAGCTGGATCACTTCGGCCTTCTGCGTGGCTACCAGTTGGGAAGTGGCAAAGCCCTTCGCCAGCAGTGGCGTGTAACGGTCCAGGTCTGCCTGCGCATTGACGAGCAGCGCCTGGTCGCGATCGCGAGTGGCGGTTATCTGATCGATTTGTGCCTGATAGGGATCTGGGTCGATCTGCGCCAGCAGATCGCCTTTTTTCACGGTCTGGCCTTGCGTGAATGTGATCTTCGTAATCGGTCCTGAGATCAGGCTGTGCACGACCACGTTGTTGTAGGCGATCACCGTTCCTACACCGCGAAGGTAGATCGGCACATCGTGACTGGCTACCTTTCCGGCAATGACCGGAACCGCCGAGGCAGGAACGGAGACCGCCGCAGGTT
>NZ_JBFULQ010001238.1:0-765 GCF_054049815.1 Mesorhizobium sp. P5_C1
GCCGAACCTGGTCGACACCAGCAAGGACGAACGGCTCGGTCGCATTTTCTCGAACCGCACCGTTAAGATCTATCCCTCCTTCTCCGATTTCTACGGAATGGAGGACACGATCGAACGCATTGCTGGCTATTTTCGCTACGCTTCCCAGGGGCTCGAGGAGCGCAAGCAGATCCTTTATCTCCTTGGCCCGGTTGGCGGCGGCAAATCCTCGCTTGCCGAACGGCTGAAGAAATTGATGGAGCAGCGCCCGATCTACACGCTGAAGGTCGGCAACCAGGTCAGCCCGGTTTTCGAATCGCCGCTTGGCCTCTTCCATCCCGATCGCATGGGCGACCTGCTGCAGGATAAATACGGCATAGCCCGACGCCGGCTGAACGGGCTCATCTCGCCATGGGCGGCCAAGCGCCTCGACGAACTCTCTGGCGACATTTCCAAGTTCAGCGTCGTCAAGCTGATGCCTTCGCGGTTGCGCCAGATCGGCATCGCCAAGACCGAGCCGGGCGATGAGAACAATCAGGACGTCTCGGCCCTGGTCGGCAAGGTCGACATCCGGCTATTGGAAAATTTCAGCCAGTCCGATCCGGACGCCTATTCCTAYAGCGGCGGRCTGAACCGGACSACSCAGGGCCTGCTYGAATTCGTSGARATGTTCAAGGCRCCSATCAAGGTSCTGCATCCGCTGCTGACCGCSACCCAGGAGGGCAGCTACAACGGYACCGAAAATTTCGGCGCCTTTCCCTACCAGGGGATCATCGTGGCCCATTC
>NZ_JBFULQ010001239.1:0-764 GCF_054049815.1 Mesorhizobium sp. P5_C1
ATCTCGCTGCGATGGGCCGGCAGCCGGGCCAGTATGGCGGCACGCTGCGTACGATCATCGGCAGCCAGAAAGATATCCGGATGATGACGATCTACGGGTATGCCCGCCTGGTCGGCTATGACGAAAAGCTCAACATGCAAGCCGACATCCTCGAGAGTTTCGACGTGGCGGATGATCGCGTCTTCACTTTCAAGATACGGGAAGGGCACAAATGGTCTGACGGTAGCCTGCTGACGCCGGAGGATTTTCGTTATTGCTGGGAAGATGTCTGGCTCAACGATGAGCTTTCGCAAGGCGGGCTCGCCCCGGCCCTGCTGGCGGACGGCAAGCCGCCACGCTTCGAGATCGTCGATCCGTTGACGGTCCGCTATAGTTGGGATGCGCCCAACCCCGACTTCCTGCCCAAGCTCGCCGCTGCTGCGCCGCTATCGCTTGTCCTGCCGGCCGCCTACCTCAAGCAGTTCCACAAGAAATACCAGGATCCGTTCCGGCTCGCCGGCCTCATGAAGGAGAACCGGGCCCGGAAATGGACGCTCCTGCATATCCGCATGTCGCGGCAGTATCGCCCGGAGAACCCGGACCTGCCGACGCTCGATCCCTGGCAGAACCGGACCAAGCCGCCGGCTGAGCAGTTCGTCTTCGAGCGCAACCCGTTCTTTCATCGAATAGACGAGAATGGCCGGCAACTGCCCTATGTCGACCGGATTGTCATGAATGTCAGCTCGTCGACGATCATTTCCGCCAAGACCGGTGCGGGCGAGAGC
>NZ_JBFULQ010001240.1:0-761 GCF_054049815.1 Mesorhizobium sp. P5_C1
ACGCTGAAGCAAGAAGCGGAGAGGGAAGGCGGCGGCGAGGGGAAGGCGGCTACACGCTTCAGCCTATTGTCCCAGAAACAAAAAACCCGGCGCGAGGCCGGGTTTTTCATGGATTCAAAGCTGAAAAAGTTCAGGCAGCTTCTTCCTGCTCGGCTTCCTCATTATCGGCCTTGGCGCCCCGCTTAGGGCCCTTGTTGAGGTTGATCTCGATCAGGCGCACGGCTTCGGTTTCCGACATCCGGTTGACGGCCGCAATCTCGCGGGCCATGCGGTCGAGTGCCGCCTCGTAGAGCTGGCGTTCGGAATAGGACTGCTCGGGCTGGTTGTCGGCGCGGTAGAGGTCGCGCACAACTTCCGAGATCGAGATCAGGTCGCCGGAATTGATCTTCGCATCATACTCCTGGGCGCGGCGCGACCACATGGTGCGCTTGACGCGGGCGCGGCCCTGCACGACTTTCAGCGCGCGCTCGACATAATCCTCTTCCGACAGCTTGCGCATGCCGATGGAGGTCGCCTTGGCGACCGGCACCTTCAGACGCATCTTGTCCTTCTGGAAGTCGATGACGAACAGTTCCAGCTTGTGCCCAGCGACTTCCTGCTCGTCGATCGAGACGATCTGGCCGACGCCATGCGCCGGATAGACAATGTACTCGCCGGTCTTGAAACCGTGACGCGCAGCGGTGGACTTCTTCTGCGGGGTTATCGTTGCCATTGCGCCCTGAACTCCTTGTTGTGGTACCGGCGTCCTGCCGGCCCGAACT
>NZ_JBFULQ010001241.1:0-760 GCF_054049815.1 Mesorhizobium sp. P5_C1
GAAGTACATTGTATCCCTGCTCGCTAATGGCCGCCAACCGCTCTTCGAACAGATAGTCGGGAATATATAACTCCGGATTCCAGCAGTGCTCGTCGGCCAGCGAGATGCCGTGATAGCATAGTATCAGGAGGCGCTCTCTACGCCATCGGCTCCCACGCAGTGCGGCACAGCCGCCTACAGATCGGGCAGCCCACAACGCCGTAAGCTTCGCCCCTTTGAGCATCAATCGGCGCCCCAGGAAAGTTCAACGGGCATAGGTCAGATTCGAATAGACCAGCATGGTCCGCACCAGGATTTTCAGATCGATCGTCGGACCAAAATTGGATACATAATACAAGTCATGCTCCAGCTTGATCCGCGTTTCCTCTACATCGGCTGCATAGCCGTAGTAGACTTGGGCAAACCCCGTTAGCCCCGGAACAACCGAATGCCTGAGATCGTAACCGGGCAGTTCGGCGCGGTAAACTTCCACCAACTTCGGCTGCTCGGGCCTAGGCCCGATCAGAGTCATGTCGCCTTTGACGATGTTCCAGAGCTGTGGCAGCTCATCGAGATGCGAAAGGCGCAGAAACCGACCGAAGGGCGTTACGCGGGGATCGTTTATGGCTGTGGCCACAACGATGCTGGACTGGCATTGCATACTGCGCAGCTTGTACATCCGAAAGATGCGTCCTCCCTTGCCTGTTCGGTTCTGGACAAAAAAAACTGGCCTGCCCATCAGGAGCAGGATTGCAAGCCCGCATGCGGCTATCAATATAAT
>NZ_JBFULQ010001242.1:0-758 GCF_054049815.1 Mesorhizobium sp. P5_C1
GACGTTGATCGTTTGGCGGAAGTCCAAGGGGTCAGCCGACATCGGATGATACACAGCGAGGTCGACCCCGTTCGGAACGAGACTTACAAGCTCCGGCGCCAATCCCACCGCAAGTGCTTGCGACCAAGCTTCGCGGCACACAACAATGGTGTGGCTCCCGGTTGTGCGCGCCACACTAATTTCCTGCGGATGCAAGCTCATCCCGTGCACCGTGGCAACGGTCGGCGTCCCGCTCAGTCGGCCGGCCATTGCCGCCACGGTATGCGCGTTCATCAGGTGAGCGTGGAGCAAGTCGACACCGGTTTCACGGACGAGTGTGCATATCAGTTCGATTGTCTTCCAAGGTGGATCATCACGCAGGGGCGCAATATACACGTCTCTGCCTTCGGACCTTAACAATGCGGTATAAGGGCTTTCATACGGGCACAGGAGCGACACTCTGAACTCGTTCGATGGCAGGTTCGCAGCCAGATTACGCACGTAGTTTTCCATGCCTCCGACGATGGCGTTGCCCAAGACCTCAAGCACATGCGTGCGCTCATCAGTCTGGCCGCCTGGCACCGCACGCGGGGTCCGGCCCATCAGTTTCCTCCTTGCGAGGGGCGTAGCCTTAGCCAATCCATTGCAGTCCCCGACATGATCGCATTTCGGTCATCGGCTGCGACGTCGAGCTGCTCGAGAATTGCCGTGACCTCGTCAAGAGCAGCGTGGATATGAGGACCACTGCACGGCAAGAATCGGTCGCTGCCGAATTGCAG
>NZ_JBFULQ010001243.1:0-757 GCF_054049815.1 Mesorhizobium sp. P5_C1
GCTCAACTCCTTCGCTGGCGAAGTGACGCGCGTGGCGCGCGAGGTTGGCACCGAAGGCAAGCTCGGCGGTCAGGCGCAGGTGCGCGGCGTTGCCGGCACGTGGAAGGACCTTACTGACAATGTGAATTCCATGGCCGAGAATCTGACTGGTCAGGTGCGCAACATTGCCGAAGTGACGACCGCCGTCGCACGCGGTGATCTGTCGAAGAAGATTACTGTCGACGTGAAGGGCGAAATCCTTGAGCTGAAGTCGACCATCAACACCATGGTGGACCAGCTCAATTCCTTCGCCGGCGAGGTGACCCGCGTCGCGCGTGAGGTTGGCACCGAAGGCAAGCTTGGCGGTCAAGCTCGTGTTGAAGGCGTCGCCGGTACCTGGAAAGACTTGACCGACAACGTCAACCTGATGGCGACAAACCTGACCAATCAGGTCCGTGGCATCGCTGACGTCGTAACGGCGGTCGCGCAAGGCAATCTCAAGCGCAAGCTGACGGTGGACGCCAAAGGTGAAATTGCCTCTCTGGCCGACACCATCAACGGCATGATCGAAACGCTGGCCACCTTTGCCGACCAAGTGACCAACGTGGCTCGTGAGGTGGGTATCGAGGGCAAGCTCGGTGGACAGGCGCGGGTGCCGGGAGCGGCCGGCCTATGGCGCGATCTGACCGACAACGTCAACCAGCTCGCCGCAAATCTGACCACCCAGGTGCGCGCAATCGCTGAGGTCTCCACGGCCGTCACGAAGGGTGATCTGACT
>NZ_JBFULQ010001244.1:0-756 GCF_054049815.1 Mesorhizobium sp. P5_C1
GTCGGTAATCCGCATACACCGGCAGCGCCGCCAGCATGGATTTATAAACATCCTCCGGAAAGACCCGGTCGAACTCGAGATGGTAAAATGGCCCTTCCACCGCGCGCGCGGCCTCTACGGACTTCGCTACAAATTCCGCCAGCTTTCCTGCGGTTATAGTTTGATCAGCATTTGGAACACTCATATCGTCTCCTATTGAAGCCATACATAAAACAGCCCAAATCCGCCCACAAGCACATTTGGAAATGCTGCCGCTTGCTGCGAAATCCGGCGCATCGGTCTCCGACCCGGCATCGGCCGTGGTCAACTCAGGATCGCCTTGCCGCAATAGCTGCGGTTGAAGTCATGGGAGTCCTTATCTACTCGGTCGTAGCTCGCATAGAATACGGTGAGGCCGCCGCTATGATAACGGCGACCTTGTTGGGAGGTGGGCTAAACGGCCTTGCTTAACCGCAGACGAGCAAGCGATTAACTCACCGGCGGCGCTTGGCTGTCGAGTATGCGGGCAATCTGCTCACAGGTCCTAATTCGCTGGCTGCGCGCGTTACACTCCTTTCACGCATCATCACATCGAACACTCTGAGCAAATTGAGGTCGATATCATCGAAATTCATGAGACCTTCCTCGTTTTCACTATGCCTCGCTCGCACACTAACATCGTTTTCAACGCGCCGGACGAACGATGCCATTGCAGGCACAGGGGTGACTTGAACGCGACCTTTGGCCTGTAGGAGCAAATCGCGAACAGCTCTGATA
>NZ_JBFULQ010001245.1:0-753 GCF_054049815.1 Mesorhizobium sp. P5_C1
CCACGCCGGAGCAGGTTGCTCACCGGGCGGTGTACGGCTTCTCGACTGGCGGCATTATGGGGCCTGACACGCAGAAGGTCGAGTTCTTCAAGAAGCCAAGCGAGCGCGTCATTATTGCCGATCCCGATCAGTTCGATGATCAGCGTGGCGGTAAGTCTGGCAGCGGTGGTCGGCCGATCCATGTGACGCAAAACGTCACCATCCAAGGTGGCACCCCCTCCAAGGAGAGCTTAGCCGAACTGCGTAGGCAGTCTGCGCTTGGATTCCGGGACGCAGCGAGGTCCGTTAATGGTCGATAGCGCCTGGCTCGCCTTCGCGCTTTCCGCTGGCGTTGTTTTGGCGCTGGCTTGGCCTTTCTAGAGATCGCCGGGGCTTGCCCTGGCGCCGTCGGTGACCACGGATGTACTGGCGCCGACGGGACTTCGATCGAACTTGTTGATGGCCAGTGGCAGGGAGAGTTGGACTTAAGTCTGATCGGCAAAACGCAATGGTCTCATCCAAGCCGTGGCGTGGAACAGCTTACCTCTACGGTTGTTGTATCTCCGGAAAACTTCGGAGAAATCAGATGGATAGAAGCGTTCGTCAGCGCGCTGGAATGACAGAACGGCGGATGGCAATCAAGGAAGGGTATGCAAACAACGAGAGCCCGAAAGTTATAGCCACACGGCTTAACTGTAGCGTGGCTTCTGTTAAGGCTACGGCCAGCCAGTTGGGCATCACCCGCACCCAGAAAGCCGCGGCAGACTTTCGGCG
>NZ_JBFULQ010001246.1:0-750 GCF_054049815.1 Mesorhizobium sp. P5_C1
GCGGGTAAGTCGCGCCATCCCTCGATCGGATGAAGCGGGCTCATCTATATTAGCTAACGCCTTGACGAGCCGCCGACCGCGCCAGTCAGGCGGATCAATTGGGCTCTAGTCGTCCCGGATGTCGGCTTCCAGTCGCGGTTCCGCTCCCTCTGCAGGCCCCTTGGGATGCCCGGTCGCGGCTCGCCCCCCTGCATTTGAGCAGATGAAGAGGCTGGCAGAGGGCAGGACTAAAGTCTTGCATGACAGACGCAAAGGTCTGGGTCAACTGCTTAAGTTCTACCAACACCCATCGGCAGTTCGGTTACTTCAGTCAATCACGATATATACATACTCCGCAGGATCAGTTTTTAGGCGTGTTCGATCTGCATAAAGATGTCCCCCTATCGAATTCCGCTAAAACTATACGAGGATCGATCAACGTCTCCCATGCATGGAATGAACATAGGTATCAGAAAAATGCGGAGAGAAGATTTATATAGCGGGGTATGCCAAAAATATACGGCAACACAGATGAATAACGGTCACTTGACCGCGGAGAAAAATGAGGTCTATTGTCTTCCCACGGGGAAATATTTGCGGCAGGGTTGGGGGCGCTGCGATGTTTCATTTTTTGCGCGAATTCTGGAATGATCAACGCGGTATCGCGATGATCTTCGTCGCCATTATGTTTCCGGTTCTGATCGGTTTTTCCGTATTGGCGATCGATGTGGCTCGTGTCAACGGGCTCCAAAACGATCTGCAGAAGGGCAT
>NZ_JBFULQ010001247.1:0-750 GCF_054049815.1 Mesorhizobium sp. P5_C1
CCCTCGCCCGGCTTGACGTAAGGATCGTAGCCCTCGCGGTAACGCCATTTAGTCTCCTTGCCATCTACCACGGGCCAGCGCAGGCCCCTTTCTTCGTGGTAGCGGTCATAGGGCGCCAGATCGTGTCCGTGTCCGCGCCCAAATGTGGCGTACTCCTCGAACAACCCCTTCTGCAGATAGAACCCGAAATCCCTGGCTTCGTTGTTATCGTAGTCCGGGTCGACCTCGCTGACCGGAAATTTGTCGACATTGCCGTTTCGGAAGAGCACGTCAAAAAGCGTCTTGCCCCGGTACTCTGGGCTACTGTCGAGGATTTCCGCGGGCCAAACATCGTCGGTCGTAAAGCGCTTGGAAAATTCGACCAACTGCCAGAGATCGGAGCGCGCCTCGCCCTTGGCCTGCACCAATTGGTGCCAGACGTGCGTTCGGCGTTCGGCGTTGCCGTAGGCACCTTCCTTCTCGACCCACATGGCTGCCGGCAGGATCAAATCGGCGCTCATCGCCGTCACCGTCGGATAGGCATCGGACACGACAATGAAATTGTCGGGATTGCGGTAGCCAGGATAGGTCTCCTGACTGTCATTCGGCGCSGCCTGSASGTTGTTGTTGACCTGSAYCCARTAGAAATTCAGCTTGCCGTCCTTSAGCATCCGGTCCTGCTCGACCGCGTGRTAGCCYGGCTTYTCCGGCAGCAGGCCATGCGGCAATTTCCAGATTTCCTCCGCATGCGCGCGGTGCTCGGGGTTGGTC
>NZ_JBFULQ010001248.1:0-748 GCF_054049815.1 Mesorhizobium sp. P5_C1
GCTTCATGGGTTTCGTTTTCTGGAACGATCTGTTTGGATGCTGAAATCATGAAGAAATTTGGCTTTGGCATGGACGTTGTTGAGACGCCGTTTACCATGCCCCGGAATATGAGTGACGCGAAAGCCACGCCGCAAGGTTAAGTAAATTCAAATTAACCAGAAGCCTTGCGTGTAGGGAAAATCCGGTTAATACGGTAGGAGAAATTACCGCACGTCCGGTTTTCTCGCCGTGGGGACTACGAGAAAAGGTTATTAAGCCCGATGAAGGCAGCATCCAAGTTTCTGAGCGCCGCGTCCGCGGTGACCCTGTCTGCGGCCCTTGTGGTGCCAGGCGCGCTCGCAGTGCAGTTCGTTGCCACATCGGCGGCCGAAGCCGCTGTCGTCAGCAGAGTAGAAGTGAGCGGCAACCAGCGTATCGACGCTGAAACCATCCGCAATTACATCACCATCAAGCCGGGCAAAGCTTTCTCCAGCTCCGATATCGACAGCGCGGTCAAGGCGCTGTTCGGCACCGGCCTGTTCTCGGATGTGCAGATCAATCAGGTCGGCTCGACACTGGTGGTCAAGGTTGCCGAATACCAGGTCGTGAACCAGGTGCTGTTCCAGAACAACAAGAAGCTCAAGGACAACGCGCTTGAGATGGCGGTGCAGTTGAAGCCGCGCGGAACGTTTTCGCAGGCGACGCTCGACTCCGACGTCGAAGCGGTCAAGGCTGCCTACAGGCGCATCGGTCGCGACGATGTGACCG
>NZ_JBFULQ010001250.1:0-744 GCF_054049815.1 Mesorhizobium sp. P5_C1
AGCCAACGGAAGAAGGGATCCATTTTTTAACAGGAGCCCTCGCCGGATGACATCTGGCGCGTACACTTCGACCCAGAAGTTTTTGCACTGGTCTCTCTTCGTGCTTGTCCTTTTGCTCTACGCACTGACCTACGGGGCGGACCTGTTGCCTCGTGGCGATCATACGGTCGATTCCATCTGGCGGCTGCATATTTCGTTTGGCCTTCTTTTGGCCGGTCTCGTGCTTTGGCGGGTCGTCCTGCGCGGCCTGAGAGGAGCGCCCGGTCTTCCGGAAGAGATGTCGGCGCCAGAGTGGGCGGCGGCCAAGTTTAGTCACCTTGTCCTTATGCATTGTTGATTGCGATCCCTGTTCTAGGCATCTTTTTGACCTGGTTCAGGGGTAACGAGTTGAGTTTCTTCGGCCTGTTTACGATCCCGGCTCCCTTTGCACCTGATCGAACTACGGATCGCACGATCCGAGAACTTCACTCATTGTGCGCGGATGGCATTCTGATAGCCGTCGGCCTGCATGCCTTGGCTGCGCTGTACCATCATTTCGTCCGCCGAGATGCGATTTTGACAAGGATGCTTCCGAAGGGGGCAAAGTAAGTCTCCGCTTGGCCACGGATGGGTATTGGGCCGCTCGGGACGCTGCCGCGCTGTAGGATAAGAACGCGCGCTGGCGGGCCAGAGAAGCAGCATCCTGTAGCGATGCGGGGGATCCATGCTCGCAACCAACCCCTACGCCGCTCGTTGACCCTGTGC
>NZ_JBFULQ010001251.1:0-743 GCF_054049815.1 Mesorhizobium sp. P5_C1
GCGCATTGGAGGAGAAAGCCGAGCAGCTGGCGCTTACGTCCAAGTACAAGTCCGAGTTCCTGGCCAATATGAGCCACGAACTGCGCACGCCGCTCAATTCACTGCTCATTTTGTCAAACCTGCTCGCGACCAACCAGCAAGGCAATCTCAACGAAAAGCAGGTCGAGTTCGCACGCACCATCAACTCTGCCGGAACCGACCTTCTCAGCCTCATTAACGATATCCTCGATCTGTCGAAGATCGAGTCTGGTACGGTCTCCATCGATCTCAACGACATGCCGGTGTCACATCTGCGCCAGCATATGGAGCGTACGTTCCGTCAACTGGCGGCCGACAAGGGCCTTGGCTTCACCATCAAGGTGGACCCGGCCCTTCCCGATACGGTTCGCACGGACGAGAAGCGCCTGCAGCAGATTGTCCTCAATCTGCTTTCGAACGCATTCAAGTTTACCTCACAGGGCGAGGTCAGTCTGAATTTCCGAGTCGAGAAGACCGGGCGGCGCAATAGCGCCGCGCACCCGGCGAAAGCGCTGGCGATAGCCGTGACCGATACCGGCATCGGTATTCCCGAAGACAAGCAGAAGCTGATTTTCGAAGCCTTCCAGCAAGCCGACGGCACCACCAGCCGCAAATATGGCGGTACTGGGCTCGGGCTCTCGATCAGTAGGGAGATCGCCCGTTTGCTTGGCGGCGAATTGCGGGTCGAAAGCACACCGGGCAAGGGGTCGACATTTACTTTGGTC
>NZ_JBFULQ010001252.1:0-740 GCF_054049815.1 Mesorhizobium sp. P5_C1
AGTCGACATCAAGAAGAAGCGTTTTCATCAGGTACCCGGCTCCGGTGGYCTCGACGTCCCGCCACCAGGAACGACGCCGGTGTGGACGTGATTGAGGAGGCTGATGTTGGCGCCGCCGGATCCTGCAATGACGTCGCCGGTCACCAGCAACTGCGCCGTCGTGATGGTGATGGAGCCTGCCGAAAACTCGATGATCTGGCCGTTCTTGTCGAACAGCTTGATCCCGCCCTCGGTGAACTGGACCGCCTGGTCCTGGTTGGCGGGATTGACGATGGTGCCCATGTAGACGCCGTCCGACATGTTGCCGCGCCGGAAGCTGCCGGGGTTCGACTGCGCTCCGGCATTGGCTTTCAGCGACGAGATGTCCCGGTCCATGATCGACATGTGACCGATATCGCCGACTTTCGGGTCGTTGATGATGCCGTTGGTGCCGCCCTGATTGCGCATCGTGGCGATGCCGAAAATGGTGCCGTGGGGCGTCTGGTTGCCCTGGCCGTCGGTCTGATTGATCAGCGGCACCACGTCGACCGTGGGCGGCGCGCCGACGCCGCCGCCGTGCACCGCGACGATCTTGACCGGGATGCTCGAGCGCGACTGTGCCAGCTCCTGGCGGATCAGGAAGCGTAGCCGGTTGATCTCGCTGCTATCGTCCGAGGTGCCCTGCTGGCCGAAAAACCCTTGCGTCATGATGCTGGTGCCTGGGAGTTGGCGTTGATGCATTCGAGCAGCATGAACCACTT
>NZ_JBFULQ010001253.1:0-740 GCF_054049815.1 Mesorhizobium sp. P5_C1
GTGCTGGTCGAGGACGCCTCCTCGACGCTGTTCACGATCGCCAAGGATGTGAAGATCCAGGTCGAGTTCAACCCCAACAAGGTCTCGGAATACCGGCTGATCGGCTACGAGACCCGGGCGCTCAACCGTGAGGATTTCAACAATGACCGCGTCGATGCCGGCGATATCGGTTCGGGTCATTCGGTCACCGCGATCTACGAGATCACGCCGAAGGGCAGCGGTGGCGAGCAGATCGACCCGCTGCGCTACGGCCAGGCGTCGGTGGACAATGGGGGCATCGCCAATGCCGGCGAATATGCCTTCGTCAAGATCCGCTACAAGCTGCCCAACGAGGACGTCTCGAAGCTGATCACCACGCCGGTGACTTCGGCCAACGAGGTGGCGTCGTTCGACGAGGCCGGCACCGACCAGCGCTTCTCCGTGGCCGTCGCGGCCTTCGGCCAGAAGCTGCGCGACGAGGATGCTACCGCGAAGTTCGGTTACGACAAGATCATGGAGATTGCCACTGCCGCTCGAGGATCCGACCCGTTTGGGTACAGGTCCGAGTTCCTCTCGCTTGTGCGCCTTGCCTCGGCGCTGGGCGGAAATCGGTAGTGGTGATGACGGCCGGTTTCTTTCAGATGGGATCGTTCTGATACGGGAAACCGACCCACGGGCGGGTGAGGCAGGCCGGCGAGGGTTTCATTCCTTGCCGGCCTTTTTTTGCGGATTGTTAAATTGCGTTGGATTTCCGGTAGATG
>NZ_JBFULQ010001254.1:0-739 GCF_054049815.1 Mesorhizobium sp. P5_C1
TTCGCACTACCTGATTTTGACACCGCCGTCGTCCAACAGATTCTCGGAATGACGCTGGCCAATCTTGAGGCGCAGGCTGCAACGCGGGTGCGAGAGCATTTGAAGCGCCTCGGACGAGCCGGGGAAAACTGGGTGGCCGAAGGAATGGAGCTTATCAGTGCAGCTTCCGAGGGGCGGGAAGGCGACGCGTGTCCGTTCTGTATGCAGGGACTGCAGAACTCGCCGATCATCGCGCACTATCAAGGCTATTTCAGCGCCGAGTACGATGCATTGAAACGCGCCATTCGAGAGACCGGGCTCGCTGTTCGCGACGCACACGGTGGAGATATTCCAGCTGCTTTTGAACGCGCTATTAGAACCGCAGCGCAGAACTGCGAGTTTTGGAAGGAGTTTGCCGATGTTCCGGAAATAAGAGTCGATACCGCTGCGATCTCACGCGAATGGACTGCCGCTCGTGAGGCTGTTCKCGGGCACCTGCGTGCAAAGGCTGTTTCGCCGCTTGAACCCATGTCTTTGGGCCAAGAGGCGATTGATGCAATTCACGCATATCGCAAGCGGCTCGCAGACATTGGTGTATTGTCAACGCGGCTCGAAGCCTGCAACCCCGCGCTACAGATCGTCCGCGAAAGGGCTGGGGCAGACGAGATTCCGGCGCTGACCAGCGACTTGAGCGCCTTCAATGCGCGTAAGCAACGCTTCGATCCAGCGATTGCGGCACTGTGCCAAGACTATCTGACGG
>NZ_JBFULQ010001255.1:0-738 GCF_054049815.1 Mesorhizobium sp. P5_C1
TTTCAGCACCTGGCCGAGGATTGCGTTTTGCACCGGACGCCGGCTGGCTGCCGCTTTGTCGTCGGCCAGCTTTGCGGCCAGTTTGGGCGACAGCGGCATGAAGTCGTAGCCGTGTGAGATGGCAGCGCGGTGAAGATCCTCAAGCGTTTCGAACGCGCGATCGTGGGCGCCGAGCCAAAGACCGGGCTCGTCGGTTTCTTCGTGCGGGAACGCTTGCAGGAAGTAGGTCCGGAGTGGTGGATCGTAGCCGATGACAGCGTCTGGGTCCGAGCGGGCCTGTCCGGTGACGGTGCCAGTGACAGTGATGGTGTAGCGGCTCATTGCAACCTCCTATTGCCGGTGGGGAGCCGGCCCCTTGCGGGGCCGGCCACCGATGCCTCACTGGGGGTTGTTCCAGAGGATGACCTTCTTGTTTTCCTCGCCGCCGGGGGCGGGAGCGAGATTGCCGAAGATGACGCCGATCTCCGGGGCTTCCAGCTTGACCGAGAGGTATTCCTCGCCCGAACGCTGGGAGATGCGGTGCCAGCCGGCTCCGATCTCGAAGCCCGTGCGCTTGTTGACGATCCGGTAGTCGGGGGCGTCCTCGCGCGACTTGTTGGTGTTCGGAATGAGGGTGATCGGGGCATTGACCCGGAGCGTGGCAAAGACGCCTTCCATCGAGCCGTCGGCCTTGGTGGTGAGGTTTGCGATCGTGGTGGCCATGGTAGTTCTCCTTCGGTTTCATCGGGACCATTCCCG
>NZ_JBFULQ010001256.1:0-738 GCF_054049815.1 Mesorhizobium sp. P5_C1
GGTGACACCCCAGTTGTTCGGCTCGTTGTCACCCTCGAACGCGAGTAGCGCGCCAGCTTCAGCAAGCACCTTCCCTGTTTCGACCAACTTCTTCACATCAGTCCCGCCACTGACCAATCCCCAACTCACACGCACGCCGGTTTCGCGATGTAGATCCAGAAAGGTTTGGATGGTTGTGGGACCCTTGTCGCTCAGACCTTCTATTCCCGCCCTTACCCATCGAAAGCCGCAATAGCGGACCATCTCGATGGTCCTAGCCAACGGCTGGCCGCGATCGGGGAATGTGGTAACGACGCCGATACTATTGAGAAAGTCGTTCGTCGCAACCGCGGTTTTGGGCGCAGCAAATGAATGGCGAGGTGATATGGACACAACAGCCAGCGCCACCCATGCGCCGACGAGGAAGCGAAGCATTTTGGAAGGGATGATCGTCATTGCCTGGAACTCCACCCTTCTCGCCATGGCGCATCGCATTCCCTCGGCAACACCTGGCGGGTTTTCCGTAGGCGTACCCCGGYGCCGCCGCCATTCTCGGCGATGAACTCGACGACGGCGAGGGGCACGCCCAAGGCCGGGAGATGCTTCGCAAGCTCCGCCATCCCGAACCGTTGTTGACCATCGTTGGACCGTTCCCCGGTTTCAGGTTTGACGCTAAATCCGGCAACTGGCGGAATTGGCCCACTGCCACGAGATGGCGGGCTTTTCATTTGTCGCGCTGTGCCGCGATCCGTTTTAATG
>NZ_JBFULQ010001257.1:0-737 GCF_054049815.1 Mesorhizobium sp. P5_C1
GCTACAACCAGCTTGCATATCTCACCGGGCAACAGGAGAAGTCGGCGCGAAAGGAGTTCTTCTACTTCAACGACGACGGCCAGTTGGTGGCGGTCCGCGTGGAGAGCTGGAAGATGCAGTTCTGCGAGCAGCGCGCCGAGGGGGGGCTGGCCGTCTGGCGCGAACCGTTTGTCTGCATGAGGGGACCGACGATGTACAACCTGCGTATGGACCCGTACGAGCGGGCGAGTATCACATCGAACACCTGGAACGACTGGATGCTGAAGCGCGCCTTCCTTGTTGTGCCGACACAGGTCGCGGTCGCGCAATTCATCGGGACGTTCAAAGCGTTTCCGCCACGCCAGCGGCCTGCGAGCTTCAGCGTCGACCAGATCATGGAGCAGTTGCAGGCGCCGCAAGGAGGCTGACACAATGAGACCGTAGCGTGGTGCCGACCACGTCACGCTCGCTGTACACGAGGCACCTGGAGCCGCTTCGCCAACCTCGACAGGGTCGAGCGAGAGGCTCCTGTCGCCTTCACGATGGTGTTCCAGCTCTGCCCCTTCCGCAGCATGTCCATGATCGCCTCGTTACGGCCGGCGTCCTCTGGGCGACCCTTCATGCGCCCTTCAGCCTTGGCCTTGGCGATCCCCTGAGCCTGCCTGCGGCGACGGTCGTCGTAGTCCTTGCGGGCGATGGCGGCGAGCATGTCGAGCAGCATCCCGTTGATCGAATCGAACATCCGCCCGGTGAAGGCG
>NZ_JBFULQ010001258.1:0-737 GCF_054049815.1 Mesorhizobium sp. P5_C1
CAGGAAGCGTCAGGTTCAGATTCTCTATGTCTATTCCCCAGTATCGCTTCGCTTGAGCGTATATGTAGTCAAACGCCGGAAGTCGTTCCCATGGATCGTAGGCAAAAGTCAGCCCGCCGTGACCAGAAATAAATTCAACATTGTCGACAATATTGCGGGCCAGGCCGACGAGTACGCCAACTTCTGTGTCAAGTGGAGCGAGGACACGGACAGCCGAATGCAGGCCGCTGTCACGTCTATGAATACGGTTACACGAAAAACTCCAGCTGCCTCTCGGATCGTCAATCGAAACGTGATCCCAATAGCGAAGCTCGAACGCTCTGCCTTCACGAATGCGTCTGTAAACCGGTTGAAGATACGGCTCCGGAAGACCGTTCCTTGCCGCAACGCGGCCACTCCTTGTCAACTCAGGCGCGGAAGCCAGCAGCCAATACGGAAACTCTGCAAGCCCGATCTTCTGAATCGAGCCTGGCGGAGAGGCCTGCCGGTAAAGCTCGATGAGGAAATCGAGCTCGGCCTGGGTGGGGCCTTTCAGGTAGACCGTCAGGTCGAGCATTACCTTGCACGCGATTTTGCCTTCGACGGAAAAGGGTCGAAGCAGTTGCGGAGGCAGCTTCATGAACCTGCACCCAATTTGACACCTATTCGTTGTCTTCGTCGCTTGATGTTCCGTTCACTTCCTCATCGATCATGTATTCGAGAGTCTCAAGCTTGAATACTAAGTAATCGGTAAAGTC
>NZ_JBFULQ010001259.1:0-734 GCF_054049815.1 Mesorhizobium sp. P5_C1
ACGGCGCGCCGTTCGTCTGCCTACAGCTGGAGGACCTTTAAGGCGAAGTCGCTGCCCTTCCGAAAAGGCCAGCGCGAGGATTCCAGTTCGAACGACCGCCTCTCCTCGCGACCGTCCTCGACCACGCGAACGAACCATTCGCCGATGGCTTCGACGACTTCGACCACAGTTTCAAGCCGAGCGTCGGTACGAATTCGTACGAACGACCGGGCGGCTGCCAAAACGCCGTAGCGGCGGTAGGATTCGAGGCTGTGGTCGAGACGGTCATGCCACGCGGCGATACTTATGACGGTCCCGTATAAATTCCCTGAAGAAGCGGCCTTTCGAGAAGGCTTTCCTGAAAGCGGCATAGGTTTCGGGGGCAACGTCCTCATAGTCATAGCGTGTGCCGCTTGGCACGAACCAAACCGAAAGGATTCCGGTTGCGGGGTCGTACTTAACATTGCGGATCACGGTCGAAGGCATCTTGGTGTCCAATCGGTCACCCGATAAACCCCGCAACGATCGTCGAGTTCCGCTAACCGCTTTTCCTCCCAACCGCCGCTACCCGAACCGTTTCGGAACTCGGGCCGTCGCCGCACTTGACCTGCTGCTCACATATTGCCTAGCGATCTTACCTTGACAATCTAGATACGATGTCGCCGCTCAAATCGAAAACAATCGGTCTTCCCCTCGCGCTCCAGCACGATCTCTTCGGTGCCAATAACGCTCTGCCAGAAGGCTTCGCCTAACAG
>NZ_JBFULQ010001260.1:0-733 GCF_054049815.1 Mesorhizobium sp. P5_C1
GTATTCGCGCTGTGTCTTCTCCATCTGGCGCTTGACGCGCGAACGGATGCGCTTCTCCACCTGCAGGACGGAGATTTCGGCTTCCATGAAGCCCATCGCCTTTTCCAGCCGCTCCTTGACCGAGAGCGTGGCCAGCATTTCCTGCTTTTCAGGAATCTTGATGGCGAGATGCGACGCGACCGTGTCGGCGAGCTTGGAATAGTCGTCGATCTGGCTGGCGGCACCCACCACTTCTGGCGAGATCTTCTTGTTCAGCTTGACGTAGTTCTCGAAGTCGGTGACCACCGAGCGAGCCAGCGCCTCAACCTCGACCTCTTCCTCTTCCGGCTCGACCAGCGCCGTGGCGCGGGCCTCGTGGAAGTCGGGACGGTCGGTGAACGAGACGATTTTCGCGCGCGAGGCGCCTTCGACCAGAACCTTGACGGTACCGTCCGGCAGCTTCAGCAATTGCAGCACATTGGCGAGCGTGCCGATGTCGAAGATGGCATCGGGCTCGGGATCGTCGTCGGCGGCATTCATCTGGGTGGCAAGCAGGATCTGCTTCTCCTGACCCATCACCTCTTCCAGCGCCTTGATCGACTTTTCACGCCCGACGAAGAGCGGAACGATCATGTGCGGGAACACCACGATGTCGCGCAGTGGGAGGACTGCGAAGACGCCGTCGCTGGGAGCCTTGGATATTTTGGCCATTGTCCAACCTTTCATGTCGCGGCCGCCAATCAGCCAACCGCGA
>NZ_JBFULQ010001261.1:0-733 GCF_054049815.1 Mesorhizobium sp. P5_C1
GGACGGCGTAACGCTCCAGGGCGTCGACATCGATGTCGGCGCTGCCATCGCCGCAGCTCTGAAAACCAACCTTCAATTCAGCAATGTCGCAACGTTCGCCGGACTGATACCCGGGATACAGTCAGGACGATATCCGTTCGCGATGGCCTCGATCACCGATCGGAAGGACCGTGAGGAGAAGGTCGACTTCGTCAACTACGTGAACGTCGGCCTTGGCATTCTCGTGGCGGCGGGTAATCCGAAGAAGATTGCCGGTCTTGAAGATCTGTGTGGCACGACCGTCGCTATTCCCACGGGCTCGGTAGCCGGCGACGTTATGGCGAACCAATCAAAGAAGTGCATTGAGGCAGGGAAAGGTGCAATCACGATCAACACTTTTCCTGGCCAAGACCAGGCTCAGCTTCAACTCAGGACGGGCCGCGCGGATGCGAACATCAACGACTATCCCGTGGTCGTCTACAATGCCAAGGAATCAGGCGGCACGTTAGAGGCGACCGCGGCAAATTTCTGCACGGCCCCTTTCGGAATCGCGACGATGAAGAACGAGCCGGAATTGGTCGCGGCTCTGAAAACGGGCCTCGAGACCGCAATTCAGAATGGCGAATATGCTAAGATCCTGAAGAAATGGGGTCTTGAAAGCATCGCCCTTCGGACCGTGACGGTGAACGGCGCTATAACGCAGGAAGTGGATCCTGTCTGCCTGCCGAGCCAGTGACCCGACGGAAGTGGGAAG
>NZ_JBFULQ010001262.1:0-729 GCF_054049815.1 Mesorhizobium sp. P5_C1
GCATCTCGTCGATCGAGGTCGCATAGCGAATGTCGTGCCGACGTCCGGAATCGAAGTCGACGACCGTCGCTGATCCTGACTGCCCGCCGGCGCTACGCGAGCGCTGCCGAGACACCGGAGGGTGAGAGCGAGTTCATAGCCGATCTCGCCGCCTATGATGCGCGCAGCCAGAAGATCGCCGACCTTGAGAACGTTGCGGAAGGCGGTGTGCGGGTGTTCCATTTCTCACTCTACAACCGCAACGCGAAGCAGGTCTTCCGCTGGACGCCCTTCGTGGTAAAGAGCTTCGGCGGGGTCGACGACTTGAACCTGCAGAAAGTTTTCGATCTTGGCGAAATTCCGCGCCCGGATCACGAAGTCGGCAACGCATACACCTACGACGCAGCCGATCGGATGGTCCGTGAAACCCACCCTTCGGGAAAGACATCCGACATGGATTTCGGTCCGTGGGGCACGCACACCGTCACAACCTACAATGATCAGTTCGACGGCACCGTTCACAGCGGTGAGTACTCCTTGCGCAACGAGAATGGTGTGACTGCCTTCGTCGCCACCGACGGCAATGGTACGACACATATCTCCCGTTTTGTGCGCGATACATTTGGCTATTTGAGCGAGATCTGGCTACYAGGCGAAGCAACGCCTCGGAAGCTTATCTACAACTCGGTCGGCGATCTCGAATTCCAGGCGATCCCCGGGATGGGCGACCGATACGCCTTCTACGACGGG
>NZ_JBFULQ010001263.1:0-728 GCF_054049815.1 Mesorhizobium sp. P5_C1
ACGTCGGTCGGGCCGCCGTCACCGAAGTGCTGGACCGTGGCTTCGGTGAACGTGCTGGCAGCCGTCAATTTCTTATGCGTCATCGCGCCGCCGACAGCAGCATAGATCGCGTGATAGCCACCGTTGTAGTACAGAACGACATAGCCAACGTCGGTCGCGTTGTAGCCGCTGGCCCACGAATATTGACACCCAACCTCTGGAATGAAGCCGGCAAAGATCAGCGTGTTTGTAGGGGCGGCCGACCAGTCAATATTAATCAGGTTTGCCGCTTTCGAGACGCCTGTCGACGAGGCGATCAACGTGTTCCCATTTGGCCACGAAAAGCGGTTCATCGCGGCTGTGGTCATGTCAATGACGGTCGGTTCCTCGTGGGCCACGTTGCCATCCGTAAGCCAGTCGAACTTGTCGACCGGCTCGCCATGAAACCTAAAGGTGCTGTGAAGGGTGGCGCTGAGGAACGTAAGTGCCCCGGTCCCGACCACCGTTACGGCGGGGTCGCCGTTGGCTTTCTGCGTTTGCGTTCGGTCGTTGTAAACGCCAGGTCCGGTGAAGGTGGGATTGCAGGATGCATCGATCAGCAAGCCGGTGAAATCGCTCGTCGTGGCGAAGTAGAAAACGCCCGTAGCTTTGGTGAGCATGACCAGAGTGTCGACGCTACCCAGCGTTACCTTCGCCAATGCCCATGCGGCGTCATTGTCCGTTACGCCATCATCGATAAAGCCGAATTC
>NZ_JBFULQ010001264.1:0-725 GCF_054049815.1 Mesorhizobium sp. P5_C1
GTATCAGACAGTGCCTTTGGTGTTCCCGCGACGATCCGCGATGTCACCTACCTCGGCGCCGGCTGGCGCGTGGCGCTGGAACTTTCCGACGGGCAGTCCCTGCTCGCCAGCATCACGCGTGGAGATGATGCGGCCGGACACCTGGCTCCCGGCAAACCCGTCATCGCGCGATGGATGCCGGCATCCGTCGCTGTTCTTCCGGCTGAAGGATCACCCTGAAGCGGATTCAAAGGGGAGTAAAAAATCATGACAAAAAACAGACTTTGTATGGGTGTGTCCGCTGCCTTGCTGGCGGCGGCCAGTGTAACCTTCTTTGCGAAATCGGCACCTGCCGCCGATCCGGCGGAAGTTGTGGTCGCCTCGTACGGCGGCTCGTTCCAGGACGCGCAGACGAAGGCCTTCTTCGACACCTACGCCAAAGCCACGGGTGCCAAGGTGACCGGCACCACCGGTTCGGGCTACGCCAAGGTGAAGGCCATGGTCGAGAGCGGCAACGTCACCTGGGATGTCGTCTCGGCAGAGAGCTCGGCTCATGCGAACGAGGTGAAGGACGATCTTCTTCAGCCGCTCGACTATTCGGTCATCAAGGCCGACGGCATTCCGGCGGAACTCCGCACGAAATACGGTGTCGGCTACATCAAGTTCGGCATGAACCTCGCGTGGAGCAAAGACAAGTTTTCGAGCGGACTTACTCCGGCTCAGTTCTTCGACCCGGGGGTGAAGGC
>NZ_JBFULQ010001265.1:0-722 GCF_054049815.1 Mesorhizobium sp. P5_C1
GCCCTGGGGATCGATTGGACGGTGCCCCTGGTGGCGGCGAAGGATTTGCAGCGCTTGGGTGCGGTCCAAGGCAATCTCGATCCCTTGCGGCTCGTTGCTGGCGGCAAAGCCCTATCCGATGGTGTCGAGGCCATCCTTAAAACGCTGGGAGACGGGCCGCTGATTTTCAATCTCGGTCACGGTATCACGCCGGAGACGCCGATAGCGCATGTCGAGACAATGGTGAAACTGGTGAGGAGCGCGACCCGCTGATGACACAATCAAACAGCACTGGCAGCACCAACAGCACTGGCCAGGCAATGATGCGGATGGTGATCGGCATTGCGGTGCTGGTCGTTCTCACGGCAGTTTTGTTTTTCGTCGCGCCCGACAGCTTCTATCCCTGGGCGAAAGCGATCCACATCCTTGCCGTCATTTCTTGGATGGCGGGCATGCTCTATCTGCCTCGGCTGCTGGTCTATCACGTGGATGCCGAGAAGGGCTCGGTGCAGTCGGAGACCTTCAAAGTGATGGAGCGCCGCCTGCTGCGCGGCATCATCAATCCGGCAATGATCGTCACCTGGGTTTTTGGTCTGTGGCTCGCGTGGAAAGTCTTTGGTTTCCACGGTGGCTGGCTGCACGCCAAGATCGGTGCGGTGCTTCTGCTGTCCGCCGTTCATGGCTATCTGGCGGGCGCGGTGCGCAAATTTGCCGAGGATCGCAACGAAAAGCCGGCCCGGCAC
>NZ_JBFULQ010001266.1:0-722 GCF_054049815.1 Mesorhizobium sp. P5_C1
CCTGACTGGAGGTCGGCTTCCTGCTCGAGTGGCATTGACTGAATTGTACGGTTGATAACGCTACGCAACGTCACGTGTTGGCCATGCCCCGAGAATGGATGAGTGGGTTTCTGCCCGCCGGCGCCGCTCGTAGGCTTCCACGTCTTCGATGGAATAAACGACCTTGCCGCCCAGCTTTATGTAGCTCGGCCCGGTCTTTCTCCATCTCCAACGCTCAAGAGTTCGGGCGCTGATGCGCCAGCGTTTGGCCAGTTCGCTCTGCTCAAGAAAAGCCCTGTTCAAATATGGTCTCCGGCACCAGGATCGACTCGCAACAATCTACAGGAAAACGTTCCTAGACGCTAGTTTTATCCAAAGTTTTCCAACGCTTACGCACATTTGCGACGGCCTTCGCTGTGCTGTTGAGCACGGTTGTAGGTTGGCTACACAGGTCGGCATGGCGAAAACAAAAATGCACCCACTCAGCTTCGGACCGCACCCACTCCCATCCTGCCGACTGACCGCCGCCGAGCGCCTCGCGGAGGTCGCGGAAATCCTCGCCTTAGGCCTCACGCGTCTTCGTGCCCGGCAGTCAAGCGGACTATCTGGCGAGCGGGAGAATAGTTGCGTGGACTTCACCGCCAACCAGAGCGGTGGTGCCGTCGAAACCTTTGCGACGGAGAATGCTTGATGACCGACAAAATACTGGCCCGCCTGGCCGAATTGAAGACGATAGATACTGT
>NZ_JBFULQ010001267.1:0-720 GCF_054049815.1 Mesorhizobium sp. P5_C1
GCATTTCGACCTTGTCATGGTCCACGGCGATCCGGCTTTCGCAACCATCGACAAGACATTTCCACTGGCTGAAGCGATCAGGGCCGAGGTCACCTACACAGGGCTCGTTGCCGCGCCGCCATCGGCCGCGGCCTCCGAGCGCTTCGACGTTCTGGTGTCGGTTGGCGGCGGGGCTGCCGGAAAGAGCCTTGTCAGGTCCACCATAGCAGCGGCGCGCAATGCCAACAAAGGCTGGAAATGGTGTTTGATCACCGGCCCAAACCTGCCGAAAGACGAGTTTGACGCGATCGCACGCGATGCCACGCCGGGCCTGTCCATCTTCCGGTTCCGCGAGGATTTCGCCAGCCTGCTGACCGGCGCCCGCCTGTCAGTCTCGCAGGCGGGTTACAACACGGTCTGCGATGTGCTGCGCGCGGGTTGTCGCTCCCTGCTCGTTCCATTTGCAGCCGGCGGCGAAACCGAACAGACGGTTCGCGCCCTGATGCTCGAAGACCTCGGTCTTGCAACAGTGCTGACGGAAAAGGACCTAACGCCTGAAGGTCTGGCGCAAGCGATCGAACAGGCGCTTGTGGGACCGACGCCATCCGCGCATCGTCTCGACCTGGAAGGTGCGCGCCACGCGGCGCAAATCCTGCGCGAGCGGTATCGAATCTGGTCCCTGAAAGCGGGGCCTGGTTTCGGAAAAGTTCACGGATCCTAGGGCGGTTCATCGTTTCACGG
>NZ_JBFULQ010001268.1:0-720 GCF_054049815.1 Mesorhizobium sp. P5_C1
TCGTTTACCTGGTCCCGACCGCTCTTTTCATAGGACGAATGAGCTACCTGGAGGCGGTCTCCGACACTCCTTCGCCCCGAAGCTGGTTTGTCGTGTGGATCGCGGCCTTTCTCTACACGCCGTTCTGGTCGGCGACGCTTCGTGGATTGCCGGATATTGCCGGCTGCCTCGCGCTTTCTGCGGCAACTTATTTTCTCTGGAAATCGAGGTTCCTGACACGCCAACCGGTGATCAACGGGATACGCATCGGCATATGCCTGTGGTTGGCGTTCATGCTGCGCCGTTGGTATGCATTTGCCGTCATAGGGATCGCACTTTCTGCAGCCTTCTTTTGTTCGTTGCAGGTCGCAAAAGACCGCGACTTCGCGGCATTCCGGAACGCGGCGTTAGGGGGCGTGTGCACGCTTTTTGTGATTGCCGGAGCCGCATTGGCCTTCCAGCAACCGCTGATCCTCAAGATTCTGGGAACGAGCTACGGTGACCTTTACAGCGGATACAAAACCAACTTCGTTTCGCAGATCGACCAGGTGGAATCGCGGCTGAGCTATGTGAACTGGCTGTTGATCGTCGTGGGCCTTTATATCTCCTTCATACGCCGCAACAGTTTCGCTTTGTTCTGTGCTCTCGCCTCGGCACTGACCTTCTTCCTCTTCACCCGGACGCAGGATCCGGACCGTCATCATTCGATGCCGATGTTTCTTTGGCTCTTTCCTGCATATG
>NZ_JBFULQ010001269.1:0-719 GCF_054049815.1 Mesorhizobium sp. P5_C1
ACATACCTGCAGCGCGGCAACATCGTCTTCGAGGGCGGGGTGGAGGGCACCTGGCTCGAAGGCTCGAAGCAGTTCAACCAGCAATATGCAAGCTCCTACAATTACATCGCCTATACCCACGCCGACCCGCCCGGAGCTGTCGAGCTCCACGGGGGACCCGGAGCCGACCAGCTTGTCGGCGGCGCCGGCAATGACAGGCTGGATGGCGGCGCCGGCAACGATGTGCTTGACGGCGGCGCGGGAGCTGACCGGCTTGTCGGCGGCGACGGGCTTGATTGCGCCAGCTATGCCAGCGCGGCCAATTCGGTGGTTGCCGACCTGGCCAACRCCGGCGCCAACCGGGGCGATGCATTCGGCGACATCTTTTCCGGCATTGAAAACCTTGGTGGCAGCAATTTCGCCGACACGCTCCGCGGCGACAYKCACAACAACGTGCTCTCAGGCCGCGCCGGCAATGACAGTCTGGATGGCGCCGCCGGCAACGATGTGCTTGACGGSGGCGCRGGAGCTGAYCGGCTTGTCGGCGGCGCCGGGCTTGATTGCGCGAGCTATGCCAGCGCGGCCAAATCCGTAGTTGCCRACCTGGCCAACGCCGGSGCCAACSGSGGCGATGCAYTWGGCGACATCTTTTCYGGYATYGAAAACMTTRGTGGCAGCAATTTCGCCGACACGCTCCGCGGCGACACGCACAACAACGTGCTCTCAGGCCGCGCCGGCAA
>NZ_JBFULQ010001270.1:0-719 GCF_054049815.1 Mesorhizobium sp. P5_C1
CAGGTCAGCCCAGCCAAACGATTGGAACCACTGAAACAGGAAGCGTTACCCCTGGTCACGCCAGTTCTGCCCCGGGCTCAGCCTTCAACCCCGAGGGGAATGCGGGGACACACTACGCGGGCGAGCAACCGCAGAACTCAAACAATCCGAAGAGCGTATCTCAATACGACGTTGCCGGATTCCAGCAGTCCCATAACCATTGAGTGACGGCCCGGTCGCGCCAATATAGGCCCGCTGCCGTGAGYAGCGGGCATCAAGTGTCCGAAGGGCATTTGTTCAGATCGTCTTGCGAGCCAACCGAGCAATGTCATCCATGATGTAATTGAAGTCCTGTCCGTTAAATTCCCACGTGCGATGCACTCGCTCCTTCGCCGCGAGATCGGCCAGCGTCTTTGCAGGGTAGCGAAGCAGCGCGTTAGCTGCGTTCCCCGTGCGGTGGGTCTGTTTGGAGTATTCTCGATCGAGCTTGCCATAGCCTGTCTTGCGCCGGATGCCAGCATCAGCCTTGTCATAGGCGCGCAAGGCCTCGGCATGTTCGACGCCAGCGCGGCTTGGCTTGCGAGATCAGCGACAGTCGTCCGCCGGACCCTTTCGACCTYCTCCGCTGTCATTTCGGCCATGACAGGTCGCCGTCCCTTGATGTCMATATAGCGCTGCTCTGCTGCGTTCAGCGCCGGCTCTATGGCGCGAAGCTTTTTCCACTCGGCATGAAAGGCAGC
>NZ_JBFULQ010001271.1:0-717 GCF_054049815.1 Mesorhizobium sp. P5_C1
AGCTCGTTTGGGGCGCGGAGATGGCTTTGACGCTTTGATGGCGCGTTCGTCAGCAGCATGGCCGCGATTGCTGTCCCACACGGCGTCCGCATCGGCCGCCGATGACCCTTGCATCATGAACGGCTTCGGTCCGGCTCCTTTGCCCGCAGCAATCTTATCCATGCTCCGCCCGGAAGCGATAGATCGGTCCTGTGCCAGCACCGCGTCGCCATTGCCGTCCACCGCGTATTTGTCGCGATGCTTGATCAGCAGCCAGTTGGTGCGTTTGCCTCCATTGCGATCGTGCTTCATGCGCACAAGGACAAAACTTCCGTGCAGGCGCTTACCGTCGAGCGTGAACTTAAGATCGCCTTTTTCCAAAGCCTGTCCAGCTGACATAGAGCCTTCCGGCTCCCAGTATCCCCGGTCCCACAGCTGCACGGTGCCGCCGCCATATTGGCCCTTGGGGATGGTGCCTTCGAAGTCGCCATAGTCTAGCGGATGGTCTTCCACCTCGACTGCGAGACGTTTGTCGTGAGGATCCAGCGACGGTCCCTTCGTAACGGCCCACGACTTGAACACACCATCAAGCTCAAGACGAACATCGTAGTGCAGCCGCGTGGCCGCGTGCTTCTGAATGACAAATCGAAGCCGGTTAGATTTCGCGATCGTGCTTTCGCCGCTGGGTTCTTCCGTCTTGGTGAAATCCCGCTTCGCCCTATAGGTGGAAAGCTCGCC
>NZ_JBFULQ010001272.1:0-716 GCF_054049815.1 Mesorhizobium sp. P5_C1
GGCCAGTGACCTCGTCTAGCGCTTGTGCATTGTCCTTGGTAGAGCGTCCAAAGCCAAGCACGACAGCATCATACGCGGCCACACTAATGTCGTCCGCATTTGCCGCGAAACGACCGACCGCAGTGACCGAGGTCACGCCGTCGCGGATCGCTTCGACCAACGATAGCCGGCGCTCCGGATCGGGGTCGGCGACCAGCACACGGCGCTGGATACGAAGTTTCTTGGAATGGATGTCCTGGAACACCTTCAGCAGTTCATCAGAGGACACGGGCTTGGTGGAAATACTGGACGCCCCCTTGCGGGCAAGACTTTCGATATCTTCCGCACCTGAGATGACGTGGACGGGAATCCCCTTCGTCTTCTGGTCATGACGCAACAGATCGAAAAGCACCCAGCCGTCAATGTCAGAAAGCCCGAGATCAAGAGTAATTGCGTCGGGAACCAGCTTACGGGCCAACGCAAGAGTGCCGGAACCCGCGTTCGACAAGACGCCTTTCAGGCCGGCCGAGCGTGCGAGACCAAGCAGCAACCCTCCAAAGGTCGGATCGTCTTCGACGATCAGCACGACCCGGTCGGTCGGCGAGATGGAATCGCGGTCGTCGATCAGTTCTGCCGAAGGCGGACTGCCGAGCGATGCTGGCGTAGCGACGGCGTCCGTAGGAGGAAGCAAGGCCGTCTGCACTGCCGCCACCCGGGGACCAGCGAATGGAATGACC
>NZ_JBFULQ010001273.1:0-715 GCF_054049815.1 Mesorhizobium sp. P5_C1
ACCAATAAAGTTCCTTGGGCTCATACCGCTGCAATCAGGCAGGTCGTGTCGCCGGACCCCTGCGAACTTCCGATCGACCAAGGTGACGTCGAAGCAGCCTCATGTTGGCTTGAAATACACGTCGAAAATTGAGCCCAGAATAGGGACGCTTCCTACAACCGTATCAAGGAGTGCGTTCCCTAACATTCTGGCGACCAAGATCTTTCCAGCACCGCAGCTTCGGGCTCGCAACACGATATAGACCGAAACGATGCCTGTCGCCGCATCTCCGAGAACGTGCATCATTCCCACCAGGGCATCCAATCCAAAACGAATTGATGTCCCCGGAATGCGCCAACGGGAATCGAGCAAAGCCGCCAATTCGGCAACCAAGTTTGCTACCTTGGCGCCCTGAAAGCCCGGCCCGGTTATCCCATCGGTCGAGCCTGTACGCCTCAACAGGTCTCCCTGAGATAGGGCCGTCACTCTAGAGTTGATTTGGCTTGCGTCCTATTCGTGGGCACGTCGTCGAGCAGGGTTGTCTCACCGGAGCCTTGCGTGGGCTCGGATGGCAGCTGACCATTCGGAGTCATCTTGTTGACCGCCTCGGGCAAATCCTGGGTGATCCTGCTGATAAGTTCCTCGCGCGAAAGGCCGGTCTGCATCGAGAGTGACGTCAGCGTGTCTTCGTCGATTGCCGCTTCCACGTCATTTGGCTCGATAGGCTGGTTCGGCC
>NZ_JBFULQ010001274.1:0-709 GCF_054049815.1 Mesorhizobium sp. P5_C1
GTTGGCGCGTCTCCAATTTCAAGTCCATTCGAGACGGCAGCGACCTACCTCTGGCATCGCTGACGATTTTTGCAGGAGCAAATAGCAGCGGCAAGAGCACCTTCATTCAGTCGGTTTTGCTCGTCGCGCAGACCCTCTCGAATAAGGTCGGCTCCCGTTCCGTGGTTCTCAACGGGGCATTCACCAGCCTCGGGCAGTTCGACGACCTGAAATCGATTGGCAATGATGCGGATCAGATCGTCATCAAGGGCACCTGCCGCCCACTTTCTGATGCCGACGGCATCCCGTTGTGGGGCGGCCCCTCTCTCCCATCGCGAAGGGGATTGTACTACGGCCGCAGAGCAATGGGCCTACGCGAAGTCTCGTTCGAAATAGCTTTCGATGCCGATCCTTCGAGCCCCGACCGTGATATCTTTCAAATCCAACCGCGGCTCTTCTCCAGCGGTCTTGACTGCATCTTGCGCGACGAAGACAACGTCGATCAGAAGTACTCGATATTTGTCCGGCATGCTGGTTCGGAAACATCCCCGCATAAGTTTGGGCTTCTCGACGATAGTTCTGATGCAGACGATTACCTCCGAGCAGGTTTGGCATACGATGTGACTTTGGACGAATTGTCCATGTCAGAAGTCAGGGAGGAAGCACACTCAGCTCAGCCGGTCGGGTGCGTTCTGAGGCATTTCCTTCCTGCAAGAATCCTACACACCGT
>NZ_JBFULQ010001275.1:0-709 GCF_054049815.1 Mesorhizobium sp. P5_C1
GACGTGTCGCTCATGATGGAACCTCTGGATTTCCCGAAGGCGCTACATTGCCTGTCGAGCCATGGGAGCAGCGGCGGGGTCGCACGCAATGTCGCTAGCGCCTGTGGTCAGGACCGTGCGCTGGGGCGGCGGCTGGTCGTATCCCGATCTTCGGCAGGGGAGCGGGTGGAGCACCACCTGCCGCGAGAAACTTTTAGAGATCGCTAATATTCCGTCAAGCCCGCTTCCTGGGCGCTAGTTGTTCGGGCGGCATGTCGTTGCCGTCCTCACCGAACGTGAACGGCAGTACCTCTTCGTAAAGATTGTGGTACTCGATCACAGCGTGGTACTTCCGCAGTAGCAAGCGCGTTTCATCGCTGATGTCGGCGCGCTCCAATTCGTCCTGGGCGTCGAGATACGCCTGCCTCAAGCTCTTGGCCATGCCGTGCTCCGTGTGCTCATTGATCCATAAGCTCGTGGTTAGGTTTCAGTTCCGCATGCGCGCTAGTCGACCCGGCCCCCTACTTCCCCACGGATCAACGCGGCCTATCCGCCCCAACCACAACCCTGCTATAAGCCCGCTCGACACCGCTATTCGGGCGACCTCCGGGCGAGGGCGCGGCTATTTCTCTTCGGAAAGTCGTCAAGCGCGTTCTTGCGCGGATCGATGCCTCTTCTGCCTCACCGGCTTTTCAGCTGCACCGCCTATCGCTTGTTCTCGGTGTAGCGT
>NZ_JBFULQ010001276.1:0-708 GCF_054049815.1 Mesorhizobium sp. P5_C1
CCTCAGCCGCTTCGTCGTTATGCTGGCGACCGCTTGCGCGCTCCTCTACATGGATGTGTTTCTGATTATCTGCCTGTCAGCGGCCCTCTTTTCGTTTTGCGACCGTGTCGCGCTTACGAGCTCTCAATCAATGATCCCCGTGATAGCTGACGGCCGCGATCTTGTAGCCTCGAATTCCGCTGTGTTTTTCGTCATGCAGTTCGGCAACCTCGGCGCAGCTCTGCTTGCAGGGCCTTTGCTGCATGAGCGCTCACCAGCCCTGCCATTCACCGTTCTTGCTGCCTTCTTCCTGTTTTCAGCGGGCTGCCTCGCCTTGATGCAGCTGGAACCGGTTTTGCGCGATGTCCGCATCGCCAAGATCTCTGCGGCACAAATAGATCTGAGCCTGCGCCGTCTCATTGTCGTCTACGCGCTTCTCTATACCAGCGCGGTGCTTGTCAGCGTCATGGGAGCGAGCTTCGTCTTCCAGGAGCAGAAGGGTACTGCCGTGGATTTCGGCTACCTTGAGACTGCATGGTCGGCGGGCTCACTGATCGGCACGGTCGCTCTGTTCCGGGTTGAAAGAGCGATGGGTACCCATGCGCGGCATCTCATGTTTTTGGGCTTAACAGCCCTGATACTCATGGCGCTGGCATATCTGCGCACGCCCTGGACAGTGATCCTTTTTGCCGCGCTCGGATTTCTATACAATCTTGGACGCGTCAGCGT
>NZ_JBFULQ010001277.1:0-707 GCF_054049815.1 Mesorhizobium sp. P5_C1
TGAGGRCATTCCGCAATGTCTTGATACTCCTTCAAAGACCGCTGCTCGGATCAACGCTTATTGCGGACGACGAGGCCGGAATATCGAGAACGCTAACGTTCGAGCGACGAGGAGAGACGCACTACGAGGTCAGTCATGGCTTGCCTCGACCGCCTTACAATATTGCGATTGCGTCCCAATCAGAACTTCCAGCTATTCCCAATTCGTTGTTCATCGAAACAAGCGAGATCGGTGAAATCCTGGCGCGAGCAGAAAGTGCCGCTGCCGCTCACGCGGAGCTTCGCWATCACGTGGAGCAGACGGAATTGCTGGCTTCCGGTCTCCGCCGGGAAATTGAAACGGCTGGTGAAACCATCAAAGCTCAAATCGAACGGGCCGAAAAAGCGGAAGCCGCTTTGGCATTGGCCCAGTCTGGAAGCCATGCCGCCCAGGCTGAGCTTCGCAGTCACATGGAGCAGACGGAATTGCTGGCTTCCGGTTTCCGCCGCGAAATTGAAACGGCTAGTGAAACCATCAAAGCTCAACTCGAACGGGCCCAAAATGCGGAAGCCGCTTTGGCCTTGGTTCAGTCGGGAAACCGTACTGTCATTGACGAACTGCGATCCGAGTTGACGCAAGTAAGCTCCGAGTTGGCCGTTGCAGGCGTGCAGCGGGACGTGCTGAGAACGTCGTTCCGGGGCCACGCCAACCTCCTCACTGAATCGCGT
>NZ_JBFULQ010001278.1:0-703 GCF_054049815.1 Mesorhizobium sp. P5_C1
ACGATCAGGACGATGATAACCCCTGCGGAGAAAAGGCGCAGAGCCGCGGGAAATGGCGGATTGTCGGATGTCGGCACGGGAGAAGCCCCAAAAATGAATGCCCAATGTACCATCATAGTGCCGCTTGCGGCCGGTGAAAATCTGCTGAATGGAAATTGGACTGTCACCAGTCTTGTCTATTCGAATGGCCGTACGGTCAGTTTCGCAGTAAAATGGCGACTCGGACCAGAGAGCGGTCCGGATCAACACGCCTCGGGGGCGCATTTTCCGGAGCCTGCACGATGAACGAAGCTCAGGATCTGTTCTCGCTTCTGCGGCAATCGACCGATGTCGATCCGCAGGCAATCGACGCGATCAAGCAAACCATCGCGGAGGGCCAGGACCGCGAACTTTGCCGCATCAATGCGCCAGCCTTCGCCGGCAAGCTTGGCCTCGACGAGGAACGCACCATAGGCGCCTTTCTCCACGCAGCACGGGTGGGCATCTTCGACATTTCCTGGAATGTTCTGTGCCCCGGCTGTGGCGGCGTGCTCGACACCAATGCCACGCTGAAAACCCTGCAGAAGGACGAATACACATGCGCGTTGTGCGCCGAGGGCTATCCGCCGACCCTCGACGAGATGGTCGAGGTGACATTCACCGTCAGTCCCCGCGTGCGCAGGATTGCTGCCCACAATCCACACGAACTGCCGTTGCTGGAATA
>NZ_JBFULQ010001279.1:0-702 GCF_054049815.1 Mesorhizobium sp. P5_C1
TCAACGCTCACGGCCAGCGGCTTCGTTAAGCGCTAGCTAATATAGATGAGCCCGCGTCATCCAATCGAGGGATGGCGCGACTTACCCCGCTGCTCCACTTGATGGCAAGGCAAAGGGCGGCAATCCGGTTTTGCTGCCCAAGGGGCCTGCTAGCTCTAGGGGGGCTAAATATGAGCAATACGACTCTGATTGCTATCGCTATCCTCGCGATCAGCATCGGCCATGCCGATGCCAAGGGCCGCAAGGTGGAGCTGCCGGTTTGCACCGCGTCAAACCACCTCTTCGAAGTCCTGGGTGACAAATGTTTTCTCGTCAAAGGTTCGATGATCTATGGCGACATCGCCGGTCTTTCCCAGATAGTCACCTGGGCTGGGGGTGGATCTGGCGGTCTGTGAGGTGCGCCCTTAGGTGCCATCGACGGGGACAGGGTACAAAAAAGGCCTATGCCGCAATGGCCGGTGCGCTCACAACCTAAGCACCCTCGCACCGGCCATTTCTTTTTTGCCTCCAGCGCTACAGTCGCGTGAATTCGGCAAGTCCTAAGCGTAGCCGCTGGCCGGTGCGGCCAGCCCGGCGCCCTGTTTTTTACACTGAACAAACCAAAAAGGGCGCCGAGCCTTCACCGGCGGCGCTTTGAGGGAAGCGACGCCGAGAAGTGAGCATAGCGCTCTCGCTAGAGTTGTCGGAATACAACCTTTAGGA
>NZ_JBFULQ010001280.1:0-702 GCF_054049815.1 Mesorhizobium sp. P5_C1
AGCTTCAAGGCCAGGCAACGGGCGGACTCGGTCGCGCCGCCGCCCCGATTTGGTCCTTTCTGGGCTAGTATGGCGGAGGCGGCGATAGCCGGCAGTGTGGTTGCTGTTTTTTGTTGGCTTGGCGGCGGCAGTCACATGGCGGGTGCAATCGGCATAAGTATGATTTTGGCCTTTGCGTTGCCGTATTTCTATCTCCAGGGAATGGAGCGGAAGAACAGTAAAGCCTTTGATACAGAATACATCAGCTTGCTGGAACAAGAGAGAGCAAGTAACGACCTACATCGTCAGCATTATCGAGAAGTCGCATCGGCGCACGCCGCTGACTACGAAGGATATGGCCAAGGCTCCGGGCATATCAACAAGACGCAGATCGAGGAGATCACGCCGAAGCCGAAGAGGCGTTGAAGCGCTACTATTGAACCAATCTGTCTACGCTTGCAGGACGACGGACACACCCGCCGCCACGGCAGCCCAGCTCGCCCATCTCCCCTGCCGTGAGATGTCGGCCATGAAGTCGTCCATTGAATTTCGGATGACGAATTCCCAGACCGGCAGCCCAAGGCTGCCGGCCGTGCCGGCGGCCGGTGATCTACACCTGCATTCCCGACTACGAAGGCGATCGGTAGCAGCGCCTCCGCGACTGGAAGCCGACGTTCGTCCCAGGTGCCCCATAACGGGTCAATAGATTTGGCACCTTGTTTG
>NZ_JBFULQ010001281.1:0-698 GCF_054049815.1 Mesorhizobium sp. P5_C1
TTCCGATAGTGCTAGGCTTGTTCGTAGCCTCCGCTGGCACTGCTTTGGCTGCCAATGTCCACACCGTAACAGGCAAGACAGGTCAGCCCAGCCAAACGATTGGAACCGCTGAAACAGGAAGTGCCACCCCTGGCCACGCCAGTTCTGCTCCGGGCTCAGCCTTCAACCCCGAGGGCAATGCGGGACGCGCTTGATCCCGATCGACTTGGCGTCAGCAATCAGCTTGTGGGTGAGTTCATCGACCGAAATGACATCTGCCTTCGTCGTCTCYGGGACGTTGTTGGCAATCCATTGATMGAGGAARTTGATTCCGCGTGTGCTCATCGAKCCATAAGCTCGTGSYTAGSTTTCAGTTCCGTACCGCTACCGTATTCGGGCGGCCAGGACGCGCGCTTCCCGCATAAGCGATGGCCAATTGTAAGGCCCAAGGAAGGCGATAAGCTCGCGTGCTTGTGCTTCGGTGATGCCTGTTTCTTTAATCAAGCGATGAACTGCAACGTTCTCAGCGCTTGGGGGTATTTCGGCCATTGCTAGGGGCGCAACGTGCCTAGGGGCTTCTAGTTCCGTAGATAAATGACTCGCCAATTGCGCACCGAAGCGTACAATTCGATTGTCGCTCGATCTGCACGGCAACGAGCGCTTGGAAGAGTAGATCACGCTTTCGCCCGACTAGGGAGAAGCGCGATGACCTTTCGTGG
>NZ_JBFULQ010001282.1:0-697 GCF_054049815.1 Mesorhizobium sp. P5_C1
TCGGCAGTCGACGGGCCGACGGCCTATTTCTGGCGCGAACTCGCCGAGTATTTCCCCGACGCCAAGCTCATCCTCACCGTTCGCAACCCCGAGGGCTGGTACAGGAGCGCACGTGCCACGATCTTCGACACCATGGGCGAGACCTCCGACCCGCAAAGTTTTGGCCGGGCCGTCATAGAGACGAAAATTTTCGGCGGTCGTCTCGACGACGAAACCCATGCTATCGAAGTGCTCGAAGCCCACAACGCCGAAGTGATCTCGGCTTTCCCGCCGTAGCGCCTGCTGGTCTATCAGGTGGCCGACGGCTGGCCGAACCTATGCGCCTTTCTCGGCGTGCCGATCCTGGCCGAACCCTTCCCCCACAGCAACACCACTACCGAATTTCGAAGCCGCTTCGCCAAATAAGCCCCGCACCGAGTTCGAGGCCGCAGCCCGGGTAACGCGCGTAGCAGCCTGTCCACGCCGGCTCGGATGCTTGTAACCAATAGAAGCGAGTGCACCAGCAAGGGGAGGGTGGCCGCTGTTGGGCGCGAAGGTTCCATTGCGGCTAGCCGCTCGGATGTCCGCTTCTGGACGGCGGCCATGATAAGTTCAACGGCCAACTTCGGCGCATTGCTGCCATTCCTGATCATTGTGTGACGAGTGCGTCGCAAACCTACCCCTGCGGTAGGACCCTAGGTCGGCCCTTGTTCAACGC
>NZ_JBFULQ010001283.1:0-695 GCF_054049815.1 Mesorhizobium sp. P5_C1
GATCTCGCCGAAGGTGAACCGCTGAGATTTTAGCTGCCCCCTGCCTTGCTGAATACAACAGTGCCATCATCTTTGCGAACTTCCACAGCTACGATACCGGACTTTCGATCGGTAAAGGTCGCTAGAGCGTAGTCCCGTGCCACTTTCTCCGCATCGAAGTGCGTCTTTTCAAGGATGCCCTGTTTCCCGTACCAGATCACCGTGTAGGCCACTGCTGCTATCCCCTTGTGGCTTCTTCATGAGCACTTATTCAATTCGCCGGATACGGCCCTTTTCGAGGTGGAACACTCCGGAGTTACCGCCTTGCTTCTCGAAGTCGGTCTGCAGTTCATCCCAGGTGCCGAGGTACTCTCCGCAATCATCGCAAACGATCGGGGTCTCCGGGCGAGCGTCGTGCGGGATTCTCAGCCGTATTGTGAGACAGTAGGGACATTCTAATCGGTGGTTGAGGTATTGTTTCTGGGACATCGCAATGGAGAATGCACAAGGCGGGGTAACCCTGCAAGGTGCCCCATAATTGCCCGCTTCTTTTTGGGTCGAATGCGGTCAATTCTTGATCTTACCAGATTGCTCAATCTCAGCCATCAGCCTGTTGAAGGCCGCGGCGTCGCCTCTTGCTGTGGCTGTCCCGTCCACCGATAGGATGACAGCCAGGAACGGAAAGCCGAGCATTGGCGGCCTGTAGACGGCGTATG
>NZ_JBFULQ010001284.1:0-693 GCF_054049815.1 Mesorhizobium sp. P5_C1
CAGCGTCACCAGATTGTCGGCGTTCAGGCTGACCGGCTCGTTCGGGTCCGTCGTCGGATGGACCACCGCACGCTGCTGGTCGAGCGTCACATTGCCCGACGCATCGGTGCTGACCGTGAACACGATCACGCCGCCGACGCCCGCACGGCCGACCACCTGCCCAGCCTCGAGGCTCAGCACCACCGCCTGGCCGCTCGCCGTGTCGACCAGCCCCGTCGCGCCGGCATTGAAGCCCAGCGCATAGGTGGTCGTGCCGGCGCCATCGGCGCCATAGCTGGAGGTGAACGCGCTGGCGAAGCTCGCCGTCGCATTCGTCGTCAGATCCGTCTCGTCGACGCTCAGCGATGCACTGGCGCCCGGCGCCGAGATCGACGGGCCGTCATCCAGGAAGGTCAGGTTGTTGCCGATGTTCAGTGTCGCCGACTGATGATCGCCATCCTTGTCGGTGATCGTCGCCGTCAGTGTCACCAGATTGTCGGCGTTCAGGCTGACCGGCTCGTTCGGGTCCGTCGTCGGATGGACCACCGCMCGCTGCTGGTCGAGCGTCACATTGCCCGACGCATCGGTGCTGACCGTGAACACGATCACGCCGCCGACGCCCGCACGGCCGACCACCTGSCCAGCCTCGAGGCTCAGCACCACCGCCTGGCCGCTCGCCGTGTCGACCAGCCCCGTCGCGCCGGCATTGAAGCC
>NZ_JBFULQ010001285.1:0-692 GCF_054049815.1 Mesorhizobium sp. P5_C1
GGGCAATCGCCTATTCGATCCAGATCTATTTCGACTTTTCGGGCTATTCGGACATGGCGATCGGCCTCGCCATGATGTTCGGAATCCGGTTCAAGGAGAACTTCAACCATCCCTACGCCGCGTCTACGATCACCGAGTTTTGGCGTCGCTGGCACATCTCGCTGTCGAGCTGGTTCCGCGACTACCTCTATATCCCTCTGGGCGGAAACAGGGCGGGCCTGGTGCGAACTTACGCAAACCTGATGATCGTGTTCCTTGCGACCGGGATATGGCATGGGGCGGCATGGACGTTCGTCCTGTGGGGCGCATACCATGGAATTTTTCTTATTGCGGAACGCCTGATCCTTGGAGGAAGGGCGTTTTCATCACAGGTCGTTCGGATGATCTACTTCTTTCCCGTCGTGATTTTCGGATGGGTCCTGTTCCGCKCAAACGACCTGTCGGTCTTCGCCAGCCATGCACGCGCCATGCTGTTGCCGCTGGCAGACGGGGCGTTCGGCCTGCCCGGATCGATGGACCTCGCGCTTTCGCCTCAGGGCAAAGTTGCTATGCTGTTGGCCTGCCTCCTCATAGTCATCCAGGGGCAGGTAAGGCCCTTGGGTGTGGTCGTAGCCGGAGCGACGGGCAGTGCCGCGTGCTTCGCCCGGCTTGTCTTCGTCAGCGTCGCAGCAGTCATCTGCGCGATATACATC
>NZ_JBFULQ010001286.1:0-690 GCF_054049815.1 Mesorhizobium sp. P5_C1
CAACAAAGGGGCGGGTAACCGGACCTCTTTTGCTGCCTGGCACTGGGGACGAGCGGGATAGTTCCCCAATCTCGACTTGCAATTGCGACCCGCAGGCCGTGATCCGATCCCGCCATTGCGATAGCCGGCGAGGATGCCAAAGCGCTCAGACGCTCCCTGACCAAACACCGGTCAGTAGGCTTCGACTGTCAGAAGTGCGTTCTCGAACCGCTTGGCCGCAAGGTCCTCGGGCGTGATCCAATATTGAAGCGGCCCCATCTCGCCAACGGTCCAATCGACCGCCATATCCGGCCCGATCTGGAGCAACAGCAGGTAGCGGTCCTTCATCTCGTCGGCTGCGACCTGGATGACTTCACCCTTGCCAAGCATCTGATGGCCACGGGGTGAGTGGCGGTGAGACAGGGCGGCTACGACTTCCCGGCCTATCAACGCCGCACCGTCCGGATCTGTCAGTCCACCCTCGGCGCCCCGGATCGCCGCGATTGAAAGCCAATGGTTCATCACCTGCGGAAGTTGGCGATGATGCGGCCGCCGCGCCGGAGAAGATGACGGCATGCCGTTGGCGCRCAAGTCTTCCAGGAAGGCAACGATCTGCTGCTTCACCTCGGCTGGAGGTGCGTCATATTCCTTCAGTCCGGCATTGACCGTCGGAAAGAAAGCGTTGAACATCTTCGAACCGAATGCCGACAG
>NZ_JBFULQ010001287.1:0-685 GCF_054049815.1 Mesorhizobium sp. P5_C1
GACTTCGACGATGCGGATTTTTCCGCCGCGCTGTCGACCGGCTTCAACCTGAAGATGTCGGAGTTGACCACCGTCAACGGCGAAGTCCGTGGCAAGGCTTCGTCCGACAGTTCCACCGTCGGCGCCAAGCTCGGAGTGAAGATCGCCTTCTAGCTAAAAGCAATTCCAGGGAAAGTGTGAGCGGTTTTGCCTCCGGAATTCTTATGGACGTTCACTCGGTCCTCCGAGAACTGCTAAAGCTTCAGAAATTTCAGCTTCCTCGCTCAGGACCGAATGAACGACCTGCTGAAACTCACATCTAGAGCGGCGGTTTTGCATGTGAGTCCACATAAAGTGGTTTCTCCAGCGTACCAGATGGACTTTGATCTTGGAAGACGAGTAACTTTTCATTGTTACTCTCAGGGGTGGCGGTAAATTTTATATTTGGGCTTTATTTGGCGATAAGCCCGATTTGGGTAAAGGCTTTCATTTTGTATGAAATCGGAAAYCCATATTCTACCGTCATAGATAGCCATGTGTCCSGAAAGATGCCCATCTATTCCCTGTATAACTACAACGTCTCCAGCAATTGGCATGGTTGTATTTGTCTCAACAAATCCAGCGTTTGTTAGATTCCGTCCGTAATCTTTCGCGTCACCAGTTGGAACCAACGTTATGCCGCCGCTTTCAATTGCCTCCCTTACAG
>NZ_JBFULQ010001288.1:0-684 GCF_054049815.1 Mesorhizobium sp. P5_C1
GTATCGGTTTGCCAAAGGAAGCACTGCACGGGCTAGGGGGTGCGACGGCTGGGTAATGCCCTGGCTAGCGGCTCTTATCCTTGCTTGCCACAGGCGCTGGCGATGGGCGCCCGAGACGTGTACGCCGGCGGTAGCCACAGGCAAAGCCACCAAGCCATCGCCAAACCGGCATCTCCGCAGACTAGCTGTGAGCTTTCGGGAGAACCGGACCGGGGAGACTGGAGTTACCAGGCTTTGTTGAGGCTCCACAACTAGCTGCGCTCGCGAAGCCCCGGAACAATGTAAGGGTGGTGATGTCTGAACCGGCACCGGGCCCGAGCGAGCGCGGCAAGGACCACATCGTAGAGGCTTTTTCGGAACATCCGGAGACTTTGCTCGTTGCGCAGGGAATATACCGCGACCGCACTAGGGTGCTGCCCCTGTCATGGCGAGAAGAGAGCGACGACCTGAAATGCCACACCGAACGCCGATGCCTCCCAATCTGATGATCGAGCAACCAGCCAGCACGCATTTCCCATCTTGCTCAGGCAATGCTGCATCTGCGCCGATCAAGCAGCAGACGCAGCAACCTCAGCATGCCAACGGCTTCAAGGTTATTCGCGAAGGCGGATGTCTCTGCGGGGCTGCACGGTTCAGCGTCGAAGGGCGGCCCCTCAGGATAGTGATATGCCACTGCCAGGATTG
>NZ_JBFULQ010001289.1:0-683 GCF_054049815.1 Mesorhizobium sp. P5_C1
GTTCGCGATCCTGCTGGTCCATCCCATCCGGTCCTGTGAGAAAGAGGGGGCAAAGAGGGGTCACTGACCCTACGTCTAACCGGCCTTAATACAAGGCATCCCTCCGACGTGGCCCTCCTACGTCCGACGAATGATCCCTGCTTGCTCGTTCGGCAAATATTCCGCCAACCGACCGCCCCGACGACTTCAGCCGCCGGCGAGCCAGCCCAGGCGCAGACGGAGCACTTGGGTTTGCGCTACCGCTTTAGGCGGCTGTATTCCTCGCCTATTGGACGCCATGACTTTCGACTGGGTTTGTCCGACTATCCGTCGGGACGCAGGCGGCGGGTCGCCTCGGTCGGGAAGGTACACGCATGCTTTCGGTAAAACGCGCATTGCTGATGAGCGTGGGCGAACGCTACGTGCTGCTCGTGACGAATTTTGCCACAGCAGCTTTGATTTCCCGGATATTGACGCCCAAGGAGATCGGGGTGTCGGTGATCGCCATGGCCATCATGGCGATGGCCCTGTCCCTAAGGGAGTTCTCCAGTGCGAGCTTCCTCATCCAGCGCGAGGAACTCAGCCGTGAAGATATCCGCGGCGCCTCTACGGTAATGTTCATCCTCACCGGGGTCATCGCCGTCGTTCTCGTCGTCGTTTCCCCTCTTCTGGCCTCGTTCTACAGCGAGCCGACCCCCATCCCC
>NZ_JBFULQ010001290.1:0-683 GCF_054049815.1 Mesorhizobium sp. P5_C1
CTGGAATGTTCTTGAGGCGCTGTTCGCCGAGCGACTTGAAAGTCAGGCCGAGCTTGTTGTGGGCCTGGTCGTAGGCCGTTCCCGAGATGACGATGCCGCCCGGATCGCTCAGTCCTTCCAGGCGGGCTGCGATGTTGACGCCGTCGCCGTAGAAGTCGTCCTTGTCGGGGATCACGTCACCAAGGTTGATCCCGATGCGGAACACGATCTGGGTATCTTCGGGGACACCGAGGTTCTGCTGCGCGGTGACCCGTTGGATTTCAACGGCGCATGCTAAGGCATCGACGACGCTCTCGAACGCGACCAAAGCGCCGTCGCCCATGAGCTTGACGATGCGGCCATGGTAGCCCTCGATCGAGGGTTCGATGAATTCGCGCCGGAGCGCCTTGAGCCGCGAGAGTGTGCCCATCTCGTCCAGCCCCATCAGCCGGCTGTACCCCACCACGTCGGCCGCGAGGATAGCAACCAGCTTCCGTTCGAGATGTTGTACCTGTTCCACAGCGCATGACTATAGGGAAAGCCTTATGGCAAGACCATATGCCGGAGGTTAGCCAGGGCGGTGGCTATCGACCTGACTAGCGTCACAAACGTATTGGGCGCTTGTTCGCTTGCGCATCACCGGGTATCCAATTAACTGAAACCGAAGAGGACTTGGTTGCCTCTGCAGGTGAAAAGTGCTGACC
>NZ_JBFULQ010001291.1:0-680 GCF_054049815.1 Mesorhizobium sp. P5_C1
CCGCAACCGGATTTGCAGGTACGTTGGCGAACGAGCCACAGAGCGTGCACAACGTCGTAGCCGGCCAGGAACTCGAATTCACCCGGGGAGATATTTCCGACTGGGGCTACACCAGAAACGGCCGTCAAGTCGGCAGCTTCACCGTCTGTGTGTTGTTTAAGACCATGTCGAAGGAAGACGTCGACTATTACCGCCAGAACTATGGCTTCGACTGCTGACGCGCGTCACCTGACTAACCCGTCTCCCCATCCTTCGCGCCAATCTTGCGCACCAGCGCTGCCGTCGCCAGCATGGCGCCCATGTCGGCGATCATCGGCGCAACATGCCTGGTGTAGTCGAGCGGCACCGCGATAGCCGGCAGCTCGAAGAAATTCTTCGTCTGCGGCAGCAGCAGGAAACCGTCGCTGCCGTTGAGCGCGACGCGGGCCGGATCGTCCGGCCAGGTTTCGCCCAGCCATTTCAGCGCCTGCGCCAGCCGGCCGGTCACCAACGGCCGTGCAGCCTCGGTGTTGTCGGTGCGGAATTCATAGGCGGCGTCGAGTTCGGGCACACCGGACGACAAGTCCTGCATCTTGCTGGCGAACATGCCGCGGAAGAAGCCGACGACCGCATTGGTCCGCCGCGTCGCCACCAATATTCCCGGGAACGGTTCGATCGCTTCGAAAGCGACGATGACACCC
>NZ_JBFULQ010001292.1:0-679 GCF_054049815.1 Mesorhizobium sp. P5_C1
CCCATGGGGTCAGTACAAAATGCGCGTCGACCGGTGGTTCTTCTGGGAAGCCACATATTACAAAAATTACCAGGGAGGGCGCGGCGACACCGACGTCTTCGTGCAGGCGCAGACATTCGGCGGAGCGCCTGAGTTTGACGAAATCACGGGACTAACTGGCTCAAACACGTCGAACGGCGACGGGGTTCTGTTCTATCCGGGCACGGACGCAATCTTTCGGGAGCATTCCTACGAGCTTGAAGGTCCGATTGCCAGCTTGCGTTTGAAACACTGGCGCCGCGGGATTCAGGATGTCGAATATCTGGCCCTTGCCGAGGCAATCGACCGCCAGGCGACCTGGGCCGTCATCGAGCGAATGGTCCCGAAGGTTTTGTGGGAGACGGGGGTCGGCGATTCCTCCGATCCGACCTGGGTCCATGCGCCTGTCAGTTGGAGCACAAATCCAGATGACTGGGAGTCCGCGCGCCGGGAATTGGCTGCTATCATAGAAAAGGGATCAATCCGATGACGGATTCAACCAGCCGCTTCAACTCTCTATTCCGGCCATGAACAGGTCACCCACACAAGTCACGCGCCTTCTCGTCCAGGCGGCCTGGAGGCGCCGCTGGTTGCTGATCATACCGATCCTGATTATGCTTCCAGCCGGCTTCGCCGCCAGCCAACTGATGCCGCTCAAGTA
>NZ_JBFULQ010001293.1:0-678 GCF_054049815.1 Mesorhizobium sp. P5_C1
CAATTACGGTGCCAAGCTTAATTGATCCGTTGCGGGACATCTAAAGCCGCTTCACCACGCGCTCTCCCCTGGCCAGCTAAAGCCCGCGCTTTTGCGGGGAGAGCGCGGCGAACAAATCTTTCACGGTGAAAGATTTCCAAAACAGAGCCCGCCGCTCCATTCACGGCAGCGGCGGGTCGCCCCCAGGGAGGTCGATGAAATTGGGGACTTGCCGGGTGTTGGTTTGTCCGACAGTACGTCTGCCGGTGCAATTGCGGTGCCAGACGGGATTGACCCATTACGGGACAAATCGGCCTCTAGCAGCCTCACCAGCGCGTGGTCACCCTGCACATCCTCACGGCCAACAATCCCTATTCGATCATCGATCCAAAGGCGAAGCCGGGTGACAGGATGAGATTCAAGGGTGAAGTGATCTATGTCGACGAGGATCTTGGCCGTGTCACCGTGCAGGTGCTTGGCCGCGTCACGGTCGAAGCCAGTACGGTGGAACTGGTCAGGAAGTACCGGCCGCCGACCCGCAGGAAGCCGCTGCGCGACATAGTCGACTAAGCGAGAACAGCGTACAGTTCGCCAGCCGGCACCCTCTCCTTTGCCGGTCAGGCCCAGTGGTCAAACCCAGCCCCCCGCCCTTGGCTGCTGGGCCGCTAGCACGCCCTCGGGCTTTGGTCGAAAATGTAC
>NZ_JBFULQ010001294.1:0-678 GCF_054049815.1 Mesorhizobium sp. P5_C1
CGGTTCTCGCTGCGCCACGTCCCTGACCGTCGACATCGACGGAGGTCTGGTCTTCACCGAGGAACCGGAGATTGCCCGGGTCACCGTGCGCGTGTTCCATCACAACAGAAACAGCGGAAAAGGTGCCGCGCTGCAGACCGGGCTGGCGGCCGTTGAGGGCGACGTCATCGTCATCCAGGACGCGGACCTTGAATACGATCCTGCGGATTGGACCGTTATGTATGACCTTATCGTCAGGCGAAAAGTTGCAGATGTCGTCTACGGCTCACGCTTCTATGGCCGGCCTCATCGCTCGCTCTATTTCCACCATTATCTGGCCAATCGCTTCATCTCCCTGGTGTTCAATCTTCTCTACAACCAGACGCTGACGGACATCGAGTGCTGCTACAAGATGTTCACGCGAGACGTCATGAGCCGGCTTCGTCTGACCTGCAACGACTTTGGTTGTGAAATTCAGCTCAGCGCCCAGATCGCGCTTGCCGGCCGCTGGCGGATCTACGAGATCGGCATCAGCTATTTCGGCCGCACCTACGAGGAAGGCAAGAAAATCGGATGGCGCGATGGGGTCAGGGCAATCTGGTATCTCGCCCGCTTCCGGCTCTTTTCCTGAACCACCGACGGCGGCGCAAACCAAAACATGCGCCGCAAACAGTGAGCTTTTTACCGTCCGCCTTCGAC
>NZ_JBFULQ010001295.1:0-678 GCF_054049815.1 Mesorhizobium sp. P5_C1
CATTCAAGAAAACAAAGACCTGAAGCGCGGCGCTTGATTCCGTTCAAACGCGACGCGCTTTAGGCGTAAGCACCCTTGTCGCCACTGCGGCGAGACGACGCCTTCTTTCCTTTTTCCTGCTATTGACGCGCTGGATCAAAAATGGTGTATGCGCGGCTTCGGATGGGCGTGTAGCTCAGCGGGAGAGCACTGCATTGACATTGCAGGGGTCACAGGTTCAATCCCTGTCACGCCCACCATCCAATCCCAGACGATCAATACGTTGCGTTGAGTTTCCGCTGACCAGGCATCCAAGGGCCGGCTAGCCCTGCTTTTCCTTGTAGAGCAGCAATTCAGGCCGATATTCGAAATGCATGGTGTCGTAGTGATACCAGCGCCCGCCCCAGATAAAACCCTGCCTTTCAAACAACGTGACGATTGATAAGGGAATGCGGTTCTTGAACGGGATACGGCCCTTGTCATCGGGCTTGTTCCAGAACCAATAGTCGGAATAACCGACATTGATATCGAATGCAGCGCCGAAGGAATGGACGCTGAGCTGATCCGTGCCGGCGATGACCCGCCAGTTGAAACCGCCGCCTGGCTTGAGGCCGTAGCGGCTCATGTCGGCGGGCAACTCCTGCAAGGCATTCGAGATTTTGGAGAGGCGCGCGTCGACACCGAAGAGCGAGGTTATCC
>NZ_JBFULQ010001296.1:0-678 GCF_054049815.1 Mesorhizobium sp. P5_C1
CATATCTAGTTGCCTGCCGGGCATGGCCGGCATGGTTGACCGGGGTTTAGGCTGCCGCGAGGTGGGCCAGCAGTGACGCGGCATCGGTGCCGGCCAAGCCAAGGTCGCGGACGCTGCTCATGTGGTTGGCCGCTGCAAGGATCGTGCGCGAGACATCCAGTCCTTGTTGCTCCAGGTGGTCCGCATAGATTGCGGCCTGGTTGTGGAAGGGGGGCGTTTCGTGGGCTCCGACCGAGATTTCGACAGCCACTGTCGGATCACAGGTTTTGCTGATTGGCGAGAACAGGCGGACCTCTTCGTCTGTGATCGCAATCTCGCTGGCAAGGAATGAGGTCTGCAATGGTTTCAGGTCGTAGAGGCCGCCAAGCAGCAGTGCGGCTCTAATGCCGGATGGCCGGCTATCGTCGTCAAAGAGCATTGTTGCCAGATGCGCTCCGGCTGAATGACCGCTAACGGTCAGCCGGCCGGGATCGCCCCCATAGTCCGCGATGTGGTCGGCTACCCACTGTCTGGCGCGGCGTACCTGGTCCACGATCGCCGCCATTCTAACGGCGGGCATCAGGGCGTAGTCGACAATGACCGCGATCGCACCTGCAGAGGTAACGGTCTCGGCGACATAGGAATAGTCGCGTTTGGAGAACATCCTCCAGTAGCCACCGTGGATGAACATGTGCACCG
>NZ_JBFULQ010001297.1:0-676 GCF_054049815.1 Mesorhizobium sp. P5_C1
TTTCCAAGGCGAAGAAAACACCGCTCGCGAGGATCTTTCATACATTGAAAAGTGCGCGTTTGCGCTTGCACAGCAGGAAGCGGGGTACAAACGGGACACCATCTGCGCTTCGTTGTCGACAGGAAAATCGCATGTCTCCGAGATGATCAAAATCGCCTCGTCGGTCGACAAGGAGATACTGCAATCGATTGGTAAAGCTCCCGGGATTGGTCGAGGACGATGGCAAGAATTCTCGAACCGCTATTCAGTCGACGGCTCACTCGCAAAAGCTTTCGATCTTATTCGCAAAAAAAAATTACGCGAGGCAACGTCCGACGAGAGATTCATTATTCTGCTTGAGACGCTGCCATTGGATCATAATGCGATCAAGGAACCTGCGGGTCCTGCCAAGCCATCAAAGCCCAAGATTGCTATGAAATCCTGGGCTGCTCCAGACAAAACAGTCAGCGTCAGCCTCAAAGACAACGGAAAAACTACCATGATTGCGGTGGGAGAGGCTGAAGGAGCGCGTTTCGCAGCGTTTATCGCCGGACAACTGGACGACCTGTTTGAGGCCTTTCGGAAGTCCACCATGAAACAAGGAGTCTGAAACCGCAAAAGAAAAAGGCCCCCGAACGGCAAGCCGTGGAAGCCTCTCTCTGAACTAAGCACTCTGAGAATCGCATCTCCACGAATC
>NZ_JBFULQ010001298.1:0-675 GCF_054049815.1 Mesorhizobium sp. P5_C1
TTATTGCGCTGACCAACGTGGTGGCCTCGTTCCTTCTCAATGGATCTCCGACCTCGATTGCCCTTGGTATGATTGCAGTGCTGGCCGTCGGGGTGGCTTGCGGGCTGGTGAATGGGATCGTGGTTGTCTATGGCCGGGTGCAGCCAATCGTCACCACCCTTGCGACGGGTGGCATCTTCGGTGGCATCGCTCTGCTTCTGCGGCCTACGCCCGGAGGCAGCATCAATGAGACAATGTCAGATGCGCTCACCTATGCAGTGGCAGGCGCCCCGGTCTCGGCGATTATTCTTGTCATCGTTCTTGTCGCTCTGATGGTCCTTCTGCGCCGGTCGGACATCGGTCTCGGCCTCTATGCCGTCGGATCGTCGGAACAGTCGGCTTACATGACCGGCCTTCGCGTGAACCGGCTCAAGCTCATTGCCTACGGCAGCAGCGGCTTTATCGCGGCCCTTGCCGGCATCTATGTCAGCATGGTCACGCTTACTGGCGATCCCAATATCGCGCCGTCCTACACGCTGAACTCGATCGGCGCCATCGTGTTGGGCGGAGTGGCGTTGAGCGGTGGCGTCGGCAGCCCCATCGGCGCCGTTATCGGCGCTTTGATCCTCAAGACGATCTCGTCGCTGATGTTCTTCTCCGGGCTGCCGCCGTTGGCGCAACCGTTCTTCGAGGGAT
>NZ_JBFULQ010001299.1:0-675 GCF_054049815.1 Mesorhizobium sp. P5_C1
CTGGCGGTGACCAGCCAGCTGCCGTGCTTCCGAGCAAATGACCTTCGATCTCACAACGCCTGTTGGCAAGAGAACCGATATGCAACCTTCAACCGCAACTGCAACACGCCACCCGGGCCGACTGGCCATAGAGCCGTTTGCCGGCACGGTGACAGTACGATTTTCCGACGCCATAGTCGCCGCCACGGAACGAGCCAAGGTGCTGCGATGATGGAGATGAGCTGTCTTCTACATCCCTTTCGAAGATATCTATTTCGACCTTTTTGAAAAGACCATCACCACGAGCGAAAGCCCGTTGAAAGGCACCGCCAGCTACTGGCGCGTTCGATCCTGAAAAGGCGCGCATCGATGTCGAGCCAGCGGAGGACAAGGGGCACACTCCCCACGTCTTGGAGTAGATTGCCCGTGCGCACACCGAGCCGGGCTGAGCCTCGGGTATGTTAGCGGCGCGGAAACTCCTCATCAAGAATGCGTAGTGCCTCTTCGTATCTGGCCGCCGATGCCCCAATTTGCCGCGACTGCCAGATATTGTCTTCCAGATCCGCACGCTTCACCGGCAGAGCCAATGGGTTCGATGCGGCGCGTCGCACGAAGGCGAAATAATCCTCGCCATCTCTGCGCGACATGGCGTCGACAGCAGAAGCGACCGTCGGACCGAAGCCCGCTTCCTCGAGC
>NZ_JBFULQ010001300.1:0-673 GCF_054049815.1 Mesorhizobium sp. P5_C1
CCGGTCTGCTTCGTATTTGATTTCGCGCCAACACGCGCGCTGCGGCAATTGTCGGAATACGGCCTCGGCCTCTCGCCCGGTGAGCCCAACCCCGAGAATGCTGTTCGGGAGCTTGTCTCGTTTCTACCCGTGCTGGCCTATGATGGTGCCAACATGATGCAGATTGACGCGGGCAGCATCCTGGACCTTGCGATGGCCGGTACCTCGGCGACGCTGCTCGCCCGCAAATGGGAATCCGCGCTGCTCGTCAACGTGGACAACGACACCCTGCGCCGAATTCTCGACAACCCCGACGCAATGGCCGCAGTCGGGCGCATCGAAGGCTGGCGCGCACTTGGCGACAACATTATTGAGACCATCATTAACAAGAGCGACAAGGTCAAAGATCTCAAGAACAAGGCGAAGGGCGAGGATTTAACCGCGAAAGAAAAGAAAGAACTCAGCGATGAGGAGAAGGAATACAAATCCAAGCGTAAGCTCGTTCAGGAAAAACTGATAAAATTTGCGACGCGCATTCCTGCCTTCATGTATCTGACGGATTTCCGCGAAAACACGCTTCAGGACGTAATTACCAGGCTGGAGCCGGACCTGTTCCTCGCCGTGACTGGCTTGACAGTAAATGACTTCCATCTCCTCGTGAGCCTAAGAGTGTTCAACACCGAGAGGATGAACG
>NZ_JBFULQ010001301.1:0-672 GCF_054049815.1 Mesorhizobium sp. P5_C1
GGATTTCTTGACCTACTGCGGTCTCGGTTGGTGCGGCCAGCCCACATGGCCAGGCTCATCTTGCTAATCCCCACCAATAACGGCAGTCTAGGCTCTACTGGCTCGTCATCGGGTGGATGTCAGGCACCTTGGATGCTCCAATCGGGCGCCCGCAAACCATGGATGGACTGATCGCCACCGATAGAGGCCGTGTAGTCGCATCGGGCTCATTGATGATGAATTGGCTGGTCAATAGGTGGATCGCCACCGCCGTCATTCTTTTGGTCTCGATTGGCGAGACTGCCGCTCAGCCTAGGTCTGGCGAGCCTTCCGTTCAGCCGAAGGAAATCCTGTTCCTATATTCGTATGGCCGGGGTTTCCAGCCGTGGGCCACATGGGCCAGGGAAATCCGCGATGAACTGAACCAACAGTCGCCTTGGCCGCTGGACATCCAAGAAGATTCCCTCGTCACGGCTCGGGATGGCGACGACGCTGCTGAGGCCAAATTTGGTGAATATCTCAAGGCGCTCTACGCAACACGACGGCTCGATTTGATCGTCGCAATAGGTGCACCCGCGGCTCGCTTCGTCCAGAAACGGAGAATAGACCTATTTCCGACAACGCCGATGCTGCTTGCGGCTGTCGAAGTGCGCCGGGTTGGACAATCCATGTTGTCCGAGCGGGACGCCGTGG
>NZ_JBFULQ010001302.1:0-671 GCF_054049815.1 Mesorhizobium sp. P5_C1
GCAATGGATAGTCTTGGCTGGATCGTCATCGCCTTTGGTGCGGCTGCGGCTTATCTCCTCCTGCGACACGACCTGTACGACGCGGCGGTGCTAAAATGGAAAAGCCCATCTGGACCCGATGGATACCACCCTTATGCGGCGTTCTTCGGTTTTCTAACGATCGCAGCAGTGGCGCTTTTCTTTTACGCCTCCGGCTAGCGCGCTGTCTTACGAGGTCCGTTCAGGCCACCTCCGCCCGCAGCCATGCCTTCAGGCCGGCGATGTCGCCGTCACCAATGGCAGCGGCAACGCGCCGGCCGACCGCAGCACCGAATTTGTAGCCATGGCCGGAGCAGGCCGAGACGATCAGGCATCTGCCCTTCTCGTGCGCCATGAATTTCTCGTCGGCGGTGAAGGTGTAGGCGCAGGTGACGACCTCGGTCACCTCATACTCATCGATGCGGGCGATCGGCGGCGAAAACAGGTTGCGGATCGCCTCCCCCTCGCCCGGCACCGGCTCCCGGTTCCAGTCGGCGTCGCTGGTCGGCACCCTGTGGAGCCCGGAACCGAATTTCATGCCGGCGCCGCCGGAGGGCGGGATCACGTAGCCGTCGACCGTGCCGCCGATATCGAGGACGACCGGCGCTGCCAGCCAGGCGGCCTTTAGGTCCGCCGGCGGTTCGACATAGGCA
>NZ_JBFULQ010001303.1:0-667 GCF_054049815.1 Mesorhizobium sp. P5_C1
GCCATGGCGCGCAGCTTTATGGCCTCAGCCATGTCGTAGTCGGGCGGCGCAACGGGCAGCGAAATGTAGCTGGCGACATGAACCAGTTCGCCTTGTGCGAGGAGCGTGAAGCGCGCAAGGGTGTTTGTGTTCTCGCCGCAGGCAAGCGCGCCAAGAGGCCCGATTGCAGTGTCGTAAACTCTCAGCCCGGCCCCGTCACCGGGCGCCCAAGTCAGCTTCTCGGCCCAGGTTGGCATCAATTTGCGGTGCTTGCCGAGCAGGGATCCGTCGGGTCCTATGGTCAAAAGCGTGTTGTAGAGAGTGCCAACAGACCTCAGGCTGCGCTCGTTGATGCCGATCACGACATGGATGCCGGCATCGCGTGCAGCGCTGCGCAGGATGTCGACCTCCGGTCCCGGCTCGGTGATGGCGGCGCGCGCCAGTTTGTCGAACCAGGCTCCGCCCGTCACCGGATCGGTGATCCAGCTCCAGTACGGATAGCCCGGGATAAACACTTCCGGGAAGGCGATGATATCCGCCCCGTTGGCCCTTGCCTCGCGGATCAGCTCGACCGCCTTCTCCACCGTCGCTGGCGTATCGAGAAAGACGGGTGCCGCCTGCACCGCCGCGGCAACGAATTTCGGAAGCTTCAGCATGGCAACCTCCTGCTTGTGATCGACCGTCTGGG
>NZ_JBFULQ010001304.1:0-665 GCF_054049815.1 Mesorhizobium sp. P5_C1
GGCCAGATCGAAGCCGTCGCGGTGTTGCATCGCGTCGGGTGGGCAGCTAGACGTGCCGATCCGGACTTGGGGTTGCCCCACCTGTAGAGCGGTTTTCATTCACTACGTCAAAGTTCAAGGCGTCGTGCAAAACCACATCCCCGCCCTCGTTACGAACCTTTACTGATATTTTGTGATGGTCGCCATCGGGCAAGCTTTCCTTCACCATGTCGACCAACGCGGAAATCGCCTCCCTTTTTACAGAATCGAAATCCGGGCAGTCGATGCCCTGATCGTCGTGAAAGACCGAACCATTGTCGTCGACGTCAAAATAGTGGATCGCCATCAGCCTGCCTTCGCTACTCAACAGTGAAGGAGCCCACGCGGTCGCGTGTGCTCATCCAGCGAAAAGTCCGATTAAGGGGGTTCGGTTCCGCTATCCGGATCGGCAACGGCAGCCTCAGCGAATTCGACCTCCATTTGGTCGCTGATGGACTTGGGCTTGCCAGCGCCGGGGATCGGCACGCCGTCATAGCCCTTCAGCCATGCATCGGCGAATTCGTTCCAGTAGTCAGGCACGGCGCGTTCCTTGGCGTCCTTGCGCGCCTGGGCGCCATACATCCAGGCGTAGGTGATGCGCTCCTGGTCCTTCTTAGCCACCGCCATTTTGCCACCTACCTTCCCAA
>NZ_JBFULQ010001305.1:0-664 GCF_054049815.1 Mesorhizobium sp. P5_C1
GAGGAAATCTGGGCGAGCGTCGTGACGACGGTAAAGGCTGCTTTGAAGAAAGCCGGCCTGGCCGCTTCGGATGTCGCTGCCATCGGCATCACCAATCAGCGCGAGACCGTCGTCATCTGGGACAGGGCGACCGGCAAGCCGATCCACAATGCCATCGTCTGGCAGGACCGGCGCACCGCGCCGCTCTGCCAGAAGCTCAAGAAGCAGGGGCTTGAGAAGAAATTCACCAGGAAGACCGGCCTGCTGCTCGATCCCTATTTCTCAGGCACCAAGATCGCCTGGATGCTCGACAAGGTGAAAGGTGCGAGAAAACGCGCCGAGAAGGGCGAATTGTTGGCCGGCACCATCGACAGCTTCCTGATCTGGCGGCTGACCGGCGGCAAGGTTCATGCCACGGACGCCACCAACGCCTCGCGCACGCTGGTTTACAACATCGAGAAAAACGCCTGGGACGACGAGCTGCTGTCGGTTCTCAACATTCCGGCAAAAATGCTTCCCGAGGTAAAAGACTGCGCCGATGACTATGGAATCACGGAGAAAAATCTCTTCGGTGCCGAGATAAGAATCCTCGGCGTTGCCGGCGACCAGCATGCCGCGACCATCGGCCAGGCCTGCTTCGAGCCGGGGATGATGAAATCAACCTATGGCACCGGCTGTTTTGCGC
>NZ_JBFULQ010001306.1:0-661 GCF_054049815.1 Mesorhizobium sp. P5_C1
CGCCTGCAGGGCTCGCGCCTTGGCCTGCTGCTCACCAAGGCTGGAGGTGTTGAGCGTGTTGTCGAGACGGATGATGAGATCATTCTTCTTGACGACCTGGCCAATCGTCACTGCGATTTCCTGGACGACACCGGCTTCACTCGCCTGAATGATCTGGGTCTTGGAAGCGGGTATCACCTTGCCGTCTCCCCGCGCGATCTCATCGACTTCGGCAAAGGCTGCCCAGGCGACAAATACAACGAAAAGCGCTCCTATGATGAATATGGACGCCGACGCAAAGAGCGGCGGCCGATCTTCCCTGGCAAGCATTTCCTACGCCCCAACGCATTGGATGCATTCAATTTGTTCGATCAGGCGCTTGTTTTCTGCAACGCCTGTATAACCTGGTCCTTCGGTCCGTCAGCAACGATCTTGCCCTGTTCGATAACGATCAGGCGGTCGGCCAGTTCTAGCATGCTGAAGCGATGTGTGGAGACGATCAGCGTGGTGTCGCGGTCAAAGGCGACCTTGAGCTGCTTTATCAACTGGCGTTCCGATGCGAGATCCATCGAGCCCGATGGTTCATCTAGAAAGACGATTTTCGGCTTGGTCAGCAGCAGGCGTGCGATCGCCACTGTCTGCCTCTGGCCGCCTGAAAGATTGGTGCCACGCTCGCCGACAT
>NZ_JBFULQ010001307.1:0-661 GCF_054049815.1 Mesorhizobium sp. P5_C1
GCTTTGGCTCGCCACGCAGGAACTTCACGCGGGCCTTTATGCCGGGCTCCACCCATTCGACTTCCGGAGTGACTACCGCCTTCGGTAAGCCCTCTGGCGGCCGAGCCTTGGCCTGCTGCACCCGCTGCCATAGCCGGTCCATGATCGATCGCGTAGTGCTGATGACAGCCTTGCCGGCATATTTGCCATCGCGGGCCATAAGCGCCAGCGTTGGCCTGCCAGGTTCGCTCTGGACGCCGAGCAAGTCGAAATCACCGATCTCAAAACACTTCGTCTTCACCCAGGAACCGAACGGCCCACGGCGATAGGGGCTGTTGCGCCGCTTCGATACCATTCCTTCAAGCCCCATTCGTTCAACGCCGGCGAAGAACTCGGCCCCGCCACCTTCGACATGCTGGCTATATTGGATGATGCCCTCGGCCGGCTTGATCAGGTCCCAAAGAATTCTTTTGCGTTCGATCACCGGCAGTGGACGCAAATCCTCGCCTTCCCTATGCAGGATATCGAAAGCGACAAAGGCCAGCAGCTCGGCATTCCACGCCATGCGTGAATGCATTTGGCGGAAATTCGGCCTGCCATCAGCTTCGGGGGCGATCACCTCGCCGTCGAGATCAGTGCCTTGGCCGGCAGCTTCTCCAACGCGGCGACAATAGGCCAATAG
>NZ_JBFULQ010001308.1:0-660 GCF_054049815.1 Mesorhizobium sp. P5_C1
GGACGAGGCCGTGCGGAAGCTTGCAGGCGACAGTGACGGTGGCGGACATCGATATACTCCTGTTGCTGAAAAAAGGGGTTTCTGGACGACTAGGGCCGCGCCAGAGTTGATCAGCGGTGCCTCCACCACTACTCACCTGCAATGCGGGCCTAGGCCTGGAGCGGATGCCAGCTGTCAATCCTGGCTCAGCGCCTGTGGAACAGGCACCTCTCACGGAGCATCCGCGAACTGTTGGGGCGCCCCATCCGGGCTCTTACCGATGCAGACCCCGATCAAGGGGACGGTTGGACCGCTCGCTTCCCACCCCGGCTTGGCGGCGGCTTCGGTGGTTCAGCGTCCAGTTGCCCGGAGATGCCGGATAACTGCCTACCACTCCCTGCCATCGCCTCACGGGCCAAAGCCTCGTCCGTCCGCCGTCCCCTAGCTCCCTTTCGCGAAGGGTCCGGCTGTTCTCGGCATGCCCATGCAGGGCTCCATGCTGACAATTAGACCGCGCTAATATATTCTATGCCGTGTGCGAGGGGGTGTCATGACACAGCCACGAAGATGGATCGCGCTGGCGTGGCTGGTCTTATCTGGCGACGCGGACGCCCACGATTGGTACACCGGCAAAAAAGACCCGGTTATGCAATCTGATTGCTGCGGCAACAAAGATTGCCA
>NZ_JBFULQ010001309.1:0-657 GCF_054049815.1 Mesorhizobium sp. P5_C1
GTCCACGTCAACAAGCCCATTCCGAGCCTGTGTCACGGTCACATTTGTCAAAGTCATCGCGCACCCCCCGCGGTTGTTGGACGACAATATTCGGCGACAGTATGGATCATAGATAACGGTGTCGGCTACGCTCGGAGAATTCCAGGAAAAGTGTGAAACAATATCCCGTCCGGAATTGTGTCAAACAAAGGGAAAGAGCGGTTTTGCGTTCAGTGAAACGATGAACCGCTCCTACCTTCACACCACGACGAAATCAGCGTTTGTCAGCGCTAGGTTAGCGGCCAGCGTGGCGAAATGGGTTGAGCCGCCAGCCGCATTGCCATCGCTGTCATAGTAGAGCCAGCCGGTGCCCGTCTCGTAGATGATGTGCTGGTTCGCAGTGGTGGCGGAGCCCGAGGCGTTGGCGGCAAACTGGTCGGCCGTCAGAGTGCCATTGCCGCCAAGCGCTGCGAAGATCGCATTGTCGACCTGTATGGTGTCGTCGGCCACTGAGAAGTCGATAATGTGGTCGACATTGGTAACGTCATTGAGCGCCGTGGTGAAGACGAAACTGTCCTGTCCCTGTGCGCCACTCAGCGTATCGTTGCCAAGGAGGCYGTTGATGACGTTGTTGCCCGAATTGCCGGCAATGATGTTGGCGGTCGAGTTGCCGGTGCC
>NZ_JBFULQ010001310.1:0-655 GCF_054049815.1 Mesorhizobium sp. P5_C1
CGACACGGGCCGAAAATCCCGAGCCCCCGACCCGCCTATCGGGGCGCAGCCCCGCGTCGGCGCTGACAATGTCTGCTTTCAGGCCGAAGCAAAACTGACCTCAACGTCCGACATTAGGCGCGAAGCAGCCATTCGCAATCCGGCATTACACATGCCAGCTGCTGGAAGCCCATCAGACATTTCAGGAAAAGGCCCATTCCTCGTCGGCCGGCGTGACTAACCCCTGCCGCAGCCGGCTGTGAAGTTCATGCCACGACGGGTCCGACACGAAGCCTTTCATGCTTCCACATGCCTCGGCGAAGGAAATGTCGCCCAAACGGTCGATAAGATCACTCATCCCGCCGTTCCTGCCATTTAGGAACAGCTCTAACGGATCATCATCACACTCAATTACCCGATGCCCCCAAGCCCCGGGAACGTCGTCGGTTGCGAGAGCCTGCCGAAGATCTCCATCCACGCCTGCGGCCTCGAGCGCCCGGCACACGACATAGCGCATCAGGGGGTAGTAGATCGGCTGATAGCTGCCTCCAAGCGCACGCACGCCGGGCAGGATCGACAAAACCAAAAACATCAGCAGGAGATTCGGGACAAGGCTGCGGTTTGCCAGCCGCTCGAGGATGTCGGGGGCTGTGAAGCACGCCACCTTCATACCTGT
>NZ_JBFULQ010001311.1:0-653 GCF_054049815.1 Mesorhizobium sp. P5_C1
ACCATGAAACGATGGCGGGAAGTTGTGTGGGTGCTCGGCGAGTGACGGCCGAGCAGGGTCAGAACTCCACTTTTTGCAATAGGTTCCCTGCCTGAAAGTGCGAAACACCCATGGTTGCGTTCGCGCTCGATCGCTGGCAGCGCCCGGAGGTCATGGCCGTCGAGATACATGATGTCGAAGGCGACGAAGGCCACGCCAGCTTTCCCTCCACCCAGTCTTCATCGCCCGGGCCGCGGCAGCTCGACTATGCGCGCGAACGGCCGCGAGAAGCTTGCCCAGCGAAAGATAGCGTTGATCGTCGGGGCGTGAGAACCATTCCGATGAAACGCGCCGATCCGATGGCCGCGCGAAATATCGACCTTATATCCCGGCAGGTGGCTGTAGGTGGGCGCTTGGGTAGCTAAGGCTGACACCCCATTCCCGATGGAGGTCGGGGGCAGCAGGTCGGGACGATGTCTGCAAGTAGTTGGTGGAGCACTCGGAGGATAGGCAAAAGCCTGCAGCGACCCTCGTTTTCACCGCCCTGTTTAAAAGCATGGCGTTGCCCGTATTAGAGAAAAACCCGCCATCCGTGAGGCTGCAGTCCGTTCGCTAGCCGTTCTTGAAGACAATGTGGGCAACGGCGCCTTTGTCCGCTTTGATCGCAGCATGGC
>NZ_JBFULQ010001312.1:0-653 GCF_054049815.1 Mesorhizobium sp. P5_C1
ACGGTGAACCGCTCTAGGCTCTCGGCTCCGGAAACCGGGCCTGCTGGAGAATATGCGTGGCGCCCTCGTCGATGTCGCGAACGATGGCCGTGCGCGCGCGCTCCCCGTCCTGGGCCTCGATCGCCGCGACGACCTCCTCGTGATAGTCGATGTCGAGAATGGAGGCGAGATCGTCCTCGAACCCCATGGCCAGGTTCCTCAGAAAAGGGCCGACCTGCATCCAGACGGTTTCGATCAGGAAGATCATCTGCTCGTTGCCGCAATGGCGATAGATCGAGAATTTGAAGTCGTAGTTCTTCCGCAGATAGTCATCGATATCGCCCTTGCGGGCCGCCAAAGTCAGGTCGGTGGAGTGGCGTCGGATCGTCCGCAGGTTGTTGCCGTTGATGAGCTTTGTCGCAAATTCGGTCGCAGAGCCTTCGAGGATCGTCCGCACGGCGGTCAACTGCGAAAATCGCTCTGCCGAAATGACTGGCACTTCCACGCTGCCGTTCGGCATCGGGCTCAGCGCCCGCAGCGCCTGCAGCCGCATGAAGGCACTGCGCACCGGCATGTCGCTGGTGCCGAGTTCCTTGGCGAGCTTGCGCGATGTCAGCTTCTGGCCGGGCAAGAACTGGCCGGACATCAAGGCTCTGACAAGCTCCAGATAGACC
>NZ_JBFULQ010001313.1:0-653 GCF_054049815.1 Mesorhizobium sp. P5_C1
CTTGAGCTTCTTGGCGAAATCCTGGTTGTTCTTGGCGACGAAGTCCTGGAGCTTCTTCTGCCGGTCTTCGATGTCGGACTGCTGCAGCGGCGGGCCGTCATAGGCGCCGCTGAAACCCTGCAGGGCGATCTTGATCGGGTTCTGCTGGTTCTGGAAATTGACCGAGGTCAGCGTGATCGCCTGGCCCTTCTTGAAGGCACCGACGAGCTGGTCGGTGAGCGGAACTTCGGCCACGCAACGATCCGGGAAGCAAATGACGTAATCAAGCTTTACGGCCTTGCCGGTATCGATCTGCAGGCCAATGCCGGGAGGCACCAGACGGCCGGTCGGCACCGTCACCTGGAACACCTTGCGGTTCACCTTGCCCTTCAGCTCGATCAGGCTGACGCCGGTGATCAGCTGGCCGTTGCCGGCGGTGGTGATGTTCTGGACGTTGCAGATGTCGACGTCTTCCTGCTTGGTGCAAGCCTTGAACCAGCCTTGCGGAATCTGCTGTTGCTGCTGTGCGGAAGCAGCGGGAAGCCMTGCGCCCAGAAAGCCGACCACGCCAGCGGCCATGACCGACAGGCGGTACGCGTTGCTGTTCAGGCTCGTCATGTCGTGCACTTCCTCTCAAATGATCCCGGGACCGGCTTCTTCGTGCCGTGTGGTCC
>NZ_JBFULQ010001314.1:0-652 GCF_054049815.1 Mesorhizobium sp. P5_C1
GCAGAAGCTCCATCACCACCTCCCCCGCTCGGATGACGCTGCCTTCGGAATTGTAGAGCGAGCGGACAATGATGCCGTCCACCGGGGCACGGATAGTTGTTCGGTCGAGGACCGATCGAGCAGCGTTGATTTGTTCCTCGAGGTCCGCGACCTGTGCCCGGGCTTTGTTCAGTTCCGTGACGGCATCCTCGACCCGGCTGGTTGTAAGCCGTTCAATCTGCTGACGCGCCTCGACGGTCTGGGTCGCCGAACTGGCAATCTGCGCTTCCAGAGATCCTGCCTGGCCGACCAGTTCGGCAGTGCTGCGCAGAAGATCGGTGTATTCGGAACGATTGGTGAGTCCTTTTTTCAGCAGGTCTTTTTTTCTTTCCGTCTCCTCGTTGACGATCGCAAGCTGATTTTCCGCTGCCTCCTTCTGAGCCTTTAACCCGACAACGGCGTCCTGAAGAGCTGCCACCCTTTGCTTCAGAATCCCCTGTTCCGCCCCATAACGCGCTAGCCGCGCCTGAAATTCCTTGTTTTGCTCTCCGAAGACACCGCTATATTCGGAGGCGCCTGAATACGCTCCGAGGTCACTGGACAATACAATTTTATCGAGGCCGTCCCGTTCTGCTTCGAGCCGAGAAATCTCGGCTTTTTGTGCAACCCACTG
>NZ_JBFULQ010001315.1:0-651 GCF_054049815.1 Mesorhizobium sp. P5_C1
GAGTTGGGCTTCGCAAAGACCACCCTTAAGCGGGCTCAGCTATCCGGTCACCGGATGGCATGCCGGTCCCGTGCAACGCACTAAAAACGATCTTGGAACGAAATGGCACGAGCTGCGTTGTGGACGCTTAAGCTAGATTGGGGGACCGGGATGGACGAGCTGCGGCAGGCAAATGTTGTCGCCTTCAAGAACCCAGAAATGCCCGCCAATGACAGCCTGAATTTTGATTATCAGGATTTTTTCGAGAATGGCGCCGTCGCGCTTCACCTGGTGAGCGCTGATGGCATCATTCTGCAAGCCAACAAGGCGGAGCTCGACCTCCTCGGTTATCCTGCCCAAGACTATGTCGGCCGCCATATCGCAGACTTCTATCCCGACCGGGACGTCATAGAGGACATTCTGGCACGCCTCACCAGGGGAGAGCGCATCCCGAGATATCCGGCGCGCTTGAGAGCCCGCGACGGATCCATCAAGCATGTCGAAATCACTTCGAGCGGGCATTTCCGCGACGGCAAGCTGATCAACACGAGATGCTTTATGGTCGATGTGACCGACCTTGAGCGGACCCGTACGGACCTCAGGCAGCAGGACAATACTTATCACCAAATCCTCGACGGCCTTCCGGTCGCCATCTATACGACTGACCAGGAC
>NZ_JBFULQ010001316.1:0-646 GCF_054049815.1 Mesorhizobium sp. P5_C1
CCTCGGTCGAGGCGTTGACGATGGTCTGGCCAATCGGCCCGTCGGGGTTGATGGGAATCGGCCGGGTGTGTTCCTGGGCCTCCAGCGCTTGCTGGGCAATTTGCTGCAACTCCGTCTTGGCGTGCAGATGGGCCTGGGCGTTCACGTACATCCGGTTGAGAACGTTCAAAATCTGTTCAATCGAATGCTTGCCTTCGGCATCGAGTTCATTGACGTGTTCCACGAGCGCGTAGAGCGGCCCTTGCACCATCAGAATGCGCGTCATGTCATCCGCAGTGAAAGCTTCCGGGTCGATGCCGAAGGTGTCTCGCAGACCTTCCAGCTCGACGAGATCAAGGAAATCCTCGATGGGGAAATTGCTCCTGGCCGACAACTGCCGGCCCAGGTCTTCGGCACTTTCCTGCAAGCGCTTCAGCAGCTTGTCTTCTTCATCCATCGCGAATCCCCACCCTGGGAACAACTCTTCCACGGAAACAGGGGTAGGGCAAACCTCGCAACCATATCAAGTCGAGCCGTGGCGGGGGCAAGGACGCGCGCGGAGGCCTTCGCCGGTAGTGAGTGAAGGCCGGCGGTGCGCAAAACGCTTGTCCGAGGCTCTATTTCACTCAGCGGCAAAAGCATGAAACTGGGCGAACTGTTCGGGAAG
>NZ_JBFULQ010001317.1:0-646 GCF_054049815.1 Mesorhizobium sp. P5_C1
GTTTACGAGCGGATCAAGGACCAGATCGTCGCCTACAAGGGGGCCGCGGATACCCAGGCGCTCATCCAGCAGGGAGAGGTAGACCTGGCCTACATCCCCAATGGTCGGGTCAATGATGCCATAAAGGCTGGAGCTAAATGGGCTTATGGCTGGGACGCTTCCGTCTCCGATACCGAATGGTGGGTGGTGATGAAAGGCGCTCCGCATGCAGCCGAGGCCATGAAGTTCATCAACTTCGCCGTCCAGCCCGAGCAGCAGGCAGAACTGACCCGCCAAATCCCTTACGGCCCGACCAATGTCGACGCGCTGAAGCTTCTCGACCCTGCCGTCGCCAAGGATCTGCCGAGCTATCCGGACAACGCGAAGCTTGGCGCAGTTCTCGATTCGAAATGGTGGAACGAGAACCGCGAGTCTGTGAAGACCCGCTGGAACACGGCCATCATGCAGTAGCAGAACTTAGACGGGAAAAAACGATGATGAGACGGAGCGGTATCATAGATTGGGGGCGGCTTTGCCTGCTCGCTCCAGCATTCCTGCTGCTCGTCCTCGCTTTCGCTCTACCGTTGCTTGCCATTGTGCCGGAAGCGTTCGGCGGTGATGCCGTCGGGCGCTTCCTGCGAATTTTCGGAAGTCCGGTGTACCGAAC
>NZ_JBFULQ010001318.1:0-643 GCF_054049815.1 Mesorhizobium sp. P5_C1
GGCCGGTGCGGCTTCGCTTCCCCAAGCATCCCCTGCGCCGGCCATTCCTTCGCGAGGCACCAGCGGCCCAGCGGGAGGGTGCCATGCGAGAWTTGCCMWTSGACRTCGATGCAGATGCCGTGATTGCAGTAGGCCGGTATCTTGATGATCACGCGAAGACCACCGCAGTTTCGATATCTGAAGCGCTCCGTGTAATCAGGCGTGGCGTCAACAAATCGCGCGTCGGCGATATGTGGCTGGAGGAACTGATTGTMGAARGCGCCGCAGCCAGAAAGCTTGCCMTCTTGTTGGACAACCACAAYTAAGGCGCGATCCGGCTTGCTTTCGTACACAGTGCGTGCGCTACATTTTAGCGGTGCCTGATAAGCCTGTAACAACCTATGTGGTCAGCGTGTTCGAGAAGCTGCACTGGCGCACGGTGCTAACCACCAAGGACAAAGACAAGGCCTTGGCCATGGCGAAGGAGATCGGCGACAAGGCACGGATCGAGGAGATCACGCCGCTGACCGCGACAAAATTAGCCGTGCAAACGATAGATTATGAAGCGCGAAGATCCGCAATGCGTGATCGGGAACTACGCCTGACTAGATGCGTTGCATGGAAATGCCTGCTCTTCCTGCGGGCGAGAGCGGGAGATTTGTAT
>NZ_JBFULQ010001319.1:0-643 GCF_054049815.1 Mesorhizobium sp. P5_C1
TGCTCACAGTCGTGACCATCACGAAGTTCAATTCGCGCCCCGGCCATCTTTTCGGTGGCCTGGGTGTGGCCGTCTTCTCGATCGGCTTCCTGATTTTCCTGTTTCTCTGTGCGCGGTGGTTTGGCGGTGAAGCCATTGGCGGCCGTCCGTTGCTGCTTGTCTCGACGCTCCTGATGATCGTCGGGGTGCAGTTCACGCTGTTTGGCATGGTCGCCGAGTTGATTGTTGCGACCCGTGGCAATCGCGACCCGGGCATTGTCGCCGAAATTGCAAGTTCCGACGGCAGGCTGCCTGTGAAGCCGATCGGCGCTCGTGCCGAACTCTAGGATCATTCGTGCCGGCGGTGCCGTCATTGCCATTGCGGCAATGTATTTTGTCATACGCTCCGTCTACGGATACGCCGATCAACTCGCCGAGATGCTGCAGCGTCCTCGGTTCGTTTTCGTGGTCGTGTCCTGTGCGCTTCTCTATGCGCTCGCGCTGCAGCTTGTGGGGTTCGCCTGGTTCACCCTGTTGGTTTCGGTCGGAGAAAGGGCAATCTCCGCGGTCCGTGCAATGCGCGTTTTCGCGCGGACCCAAGTCTACAAATATTTGCCGACCAACGTCATCCATCTCGTCGGACGCTTTGTCCTGGCGGCCCGAT
>NZ_JBFULQ010001320.1:0-643 GCF_054049815.1 Mesorhizobium sp. P5_C1
ACAGCTGGCCACCGCGGGGATCTATTCCGACTATCTCTACCTGAGCTGTATCCACCCGTTGCAGCCAGGCGACGAGAACTACGCAATCGGCGTTGCCATTCCGATGAATGCGCCAGGCTTGAAACTTTATCCAAGGCGGCCCTTCGCCTTGCAGGCGAGCAACACTTTCGACCACCCCTTGAGCAGCCGCTTCGACGAGTCGGATTGCTTCGTGGTCCTCGACAATGTGTTCATTCCCTGGGAGCACGTCTTCATCTACCGCAACCTCGAAATCTGCAGGGATCAGTGGTGGAAGACGCCATCCCATCTCTACGGCAACCTTCAGGCCCAAGCGCGATATGCGACCAAGCTGCGCTTCATGATCGGCCTGGCAGCGCGGATGAACGAATCGACCGGGAATGCCAATTTGCCGCCAGTTATGGTGCAGATGGGCGAATTGGCGGCGCTGGTCTCGATCGTCGAGAACATGCTGGAGGCGCAAGAGACACTCGCCACTGTCGACGAGAAGGGCGTCCTCTGGCCGAGCAAGACTGCATTGTATTCCGTGATGGCACTGCAGTCGGAAATCAACCCACGGATGATCGAGATCATCCGTGAGCTGACAGGCTCCGCCATGATCACGATGCCATCGTCGGTCAAGGAT
>NZ_JBFULQ010001321.1:0-642 GCF_054049815.1 Mesorhizobium sp. P5_C1
GGACGGGTGGGTCAAAGAATCATGGTGCAGCGCAACAAATATGTTGCATTGCACACAAGGACGGGTGGGTCAAAGAATCATGGTGCAGCGCAACAAATATGTTGCATTGCACACAAACTTCCGTTAGGTAATGCTAATACAAATGCGAAGGCTTCTTAAAAGTCGCCCCCTAAACGAAGGATGGAACGATGTCCAAGACCACTGAAAAGACCGCTGAATTTATCGACAACGCGTACCCCGCTTTTGATGCATCCAAGGCCATCGAGCAGGTCAGCGCTTTCACGGAAAAGGGCGTCGAGCAGTCGAAAGAAGTGCTCGCCAAATTCAAGGCGGATTCGGAGTTGACCCAGAAGGCTCTCGAGACGAGCTTCGCATCCGCCAAAGCCGCTTCCAGCAACCTGTCGCTGAAGACAATTGCCGTTCTGCGCGCCAACACTGAAGCCGCCTTCTCGCATTTCGAAGCCCTAATTGCCGTGAAGTCGCCTTCCGAATTCGTTGAACTGCAGACCGCCTTCGTCCGCAAGCAGGTTGAAAGTGCCGTCGAGCAGACGAGGGAACTTCAGGCCGTCACGACCAAAGCCGTCGAGGACGTATCCAAGCCGATCAAGTCCGCCTTCGAGAAGGCGGTCAACGACCTCAAGG
>NZ_JBFULQ010001322.1:0-641 GCF_054049815.1 Mesorhizobium sp. P5_C1
CGATGCTACCGCAGGAGTGCTTGGGGTTATTATCCCCGTGGATACTAGAGAGTGGGCTCCGCCCGAATTAGTCCCGGATTGAAAAGCCCGCCACGGGAGCGACCTGTGGTGGGGCTTTCGGAGTGGCTACAGAAGCGCTGAGCGGATTTTCACTAGGGCGGCGCCACCGAGTATCGAGGCGGTGATCGCGGCGATGTAGATCGGAACCACGCCTACATCTTGGTCTTCAGGCTGGGCGCGCTCGGCTTCATGTTGTCCCGCATCATGTCCACGAAGGCGCAAGCTCCCTTGGTGAACTGCGAATCCACGCCCACGCCGAGATTCATATCTTCCTTTGTCATCGCGAACACCACATCGAGTAGTTGATCGTTCAAGACACCACGGTGCGTTAAGATAAGAAAAAGCGATCGGATAAGAGCTGTGTTAGCAATTAATATTTCTGGCGTTGTGTACTCGCGAGATTTTGAGATCATTTTGCCCCTCCACTTTCCCCAAGGCCAACATCGCGCCAGTCGAGCCCAAACGCAAGCAGGCTCCCCGAAGGGAGTAGCGAGCTCCCCTCTGATGCCTACCCTGTTGATGCTTCCGATTTCAGAAGGCGCTCCGCCAACTTCTTCAACACCACCCGATCAACCTTATCC
>NZ_JBFULQ010001323.1:0-641 GCF_054049815.1 Mesorhizobium sp. P5_C1
CTGGTTCGGCTACTACGGTTACGGTGCAAGATAGCGCGACGGTAAGCGGCTCCACGGTCGGCGTCGAGCTTGTGTCCGGCACCGGCCGCGCAGCGGGCGTGGATAATGCCGGTTCAATCGCAGGTGCAACGGGTATTCTCGCGAACACGGCGGGCTTGGTCACGATCACGAACGCCGGTTCAATCACCGGCACTGGGGGCACCGCGATTGATCTCACCGGCGCCGGTGCCAGCACAATCAACCAACAGGGCGGCGTCATTACCGGCAACATCCTGCTTTCGGCCCGCCCGGACGTGGTCAGCGTTGTGGGCGGCGCCATCACCGGCAATGTTGTCGGCGGCACCGGCAACGATACGATAACCGTCAGCGGCGGCGCCATCACTGGGAACGTAACTGGCGACGACGGTGATGATACCGTAGCCGTCTCTGGTGGAACCATCCAAGGCAGTGTCAGCGGCGGTGCCGGATTCGACCAGGTTTCAGTTTCCGGAGGCACCATCAAGGGTGGCATCGACGCAGACCACGTCCATCTCTCCGGCGGCACGATTGACGGCAACATCACCGGAATCGGCGCCAACACGCTGATCATCGATAATGTGGGCACGGTCGATCCGCTCAACCTTGCCGACGGGGTCCTGTTC
>NZ_JBFULQ010001324.1:0-641 GCF_054049815.1 Mesorhizobium sp. P5_C1
CCCCACATCTCTCGAGGAGACTTGACTAGGCATGTCGGCAGATTTGAACAGAACGGTATTGTCGCGGATTCTGATCGAGATGGGTCTGTTCTCCGCGGTCATGAATATCCTTCTGCTAATCCTGCCGCTCTACATGCTTCAGGTTTATGACCGAGTGCTGCCTGYCAATAATATGGATACTCTTCTTTATATTACGTTTCTGGCGATAGCGACGCTGTTTTGTTTCGGAGTGCTTGAGATCGTCCGTGGACAATATGCCAGCCGGCTTGCTTCGCGGCTGGATGTAGCATACGGAGGTCCCTCCTTTCTTGCCGCTATGAACGGACCGCGCGCGGGGCTCGGCGACGTCCAAGCATTGCGGGATCTCGCCACGTTGCGGAGCTTCATTGCCTCGCGGACGATCTACTTCCTTTTCGATCTCCCCTTCGGGCCGTTGTTCGTAGTCCTTTTGTTTTTCATTCACCCCCTGTTATTTCTCGTAACTGTCGTCGGCGCGGTTCTGATGATCGTGCTCGCGTTGCTCAATCAGGCCGCAAGTTCACGCTACGGCAAAACTGCGGGAGAGAATCTTTCCAACTCAATGAACTCCGCGCAAGCTTTCGCACGAAATTTCGAGACCATTCGCACACTCGGAATGGCGA
>NZ_JBFULQ010001325.1:0-639 GCF_054049815.1 Mesorhizobium sp. P5_C1
GCTCGATCCCAAATACAAAGGCAAGCTGGTGAAGTCGCATCCCGGCTACAGCGGCAACGTGATGACCGCCACCTACGCACTCAGCCAGCTTCTCGGATGGGACTATTTCGAGAAATTGGGCAAGCAGGGTGTCATGCAGGTTCAGTCCTCGACGGAGCCGCCGAAGGTCCTCGCCCAGGGCGAACGCCCGATCCAGGCCGACGGCAACGAATACAACGTCTTCATCCTCCAGGACAAAGGCGTGCCGATCAAGGCGGTCTATCCGGCGGAGGGAACCTCGATCGCCTACGGCAACGCCGCAATCCTGGCTTATGCTCCCCATCCGAACGCGGCCAAGCTGTTCTATTCCTTCATGTTCTCTCAGGAAGCGCAGCAGTTGAATGACGATTTCGGCGGTTTGCGTTCGGTTCGCCCGGACGTGAAGGAGAAATCCAACCGCACGCCGCTCTCCCAGATCAAGCTTCTCGACTCCGATCCGTCGAACGTTCGGGATGCCGTTGAAGAGATCAAGCAGAAGTACGAAGAGTATTTCGGCACGTAAGCAAAGGCTCGGCACCGGCCACGGATCGGTGCCAGAATGAGGATCTTGCGATGTCGTCACCGGCGACATCGCCACATCCCTGGGCAGATCGGCGGTTG
>NZ_JBFULQ010001326.1:0-639 GCF_054049815.1 Mesorhizobium sp. P5_C1
TCTCCCTGCTGTTCGAGCGCTTCCTCAACCCCGACCGCGTATCGATGCCCGACTTCGACATCGACTTCTGCCAGGATCGCCGCGAGGAGGTGATCCGCTATGTCCAGCAGAAATACGGTCGCGACCAGGTCGGCCAGATCATCACCTTCGGTACGCTGCAGGCGCGCGCCGTGCTGCGCGACGTCGGGCGCGTGCTGCAGATGCCCTACGGCCAGGTCGACAAGCTTTCCAAGATGGTGCCGCAGAACCCGGCCAATCCGGTCAAGCTCGCCGACGCCATCGCCAACGAGCCGCGCTTTGCCGAAGAGGCCGAGCGGGAGCCGATCGTCCAGACGCTGCTCGACATGGCGCAGAAGCTGGAGGGCCTCTACCGCCACGCCTCGACGCACGCCGCCGGCATCGTCATCGGCGACCGGCCGCTGTCGGAACTGGTGCCGATGTACCGCGATCCGCGCTCGGACATGCCTGTCACCCAGTTCAACATGAAATATGTCGAGCAGGCCGGGCTGGTGAAGTTCGACTTCCTCGGCCTCAAGACGCTGACGGTGCTCGAAACGGCGGTCAAGCTGATCCGCCGGCGCGGCATCGAGATCGACCTGGCGACGATCCCGCTCGACGATCCCGAGACCTATGCCATGC
>NZ_JBFULQ010001327.1:0-639 GCF_054049815.1 Mesorhizobium sp. P5_C1
GGGGCCGACTTGCCCTTGCTTCTGATCCTTGCCGGGGTGGTTGGCGGGCTGATTGCGTTCGGCATCCTCGGCATCTTCATAGGCCCTACCGTCCTAGCCGTGGCCTATACCCTGCTGAACGCCTGGATGCAGGAAGATCCGACGCCTGTCGTGGCGAGGCAGTGATACGCCGATAGCGCGGCGATGTAGCAAGAAGCGTCTTCGTCAACAACCTGCACGTCCGCGGGAGATCAGCGGATGGAAACGGGGGCCTGACGGGAGATGCCGGCAGCGAGCGGAGCCTCGACCGAGGAGGACAACATCTGAGCCGCCGAACGACGGCCAGCAGCTGTGCCTTGTGCTACCGTAACTTACCTTCTGCTTCTTGATCGTGGCGGGTGACACCGCGATCAATATAGCAGAGCAAACTGCAGGCTCTTTCAGCGCTCGGCTACAGCGCCCGCATAATCCGGCGACGGCCGCAGCCCACCCCACATGGGAACGGGTCATGTCGCATTTCCGCCTTTTGAAACAGACCCGACAGATGACCGAGTACTCCTGCGGCGCATCGGCCTTGCAGTCGGTGTTCAGCTATTGGGGCCAGGAGATGGAAGAGGAGGCTCTGATGAGGCTCCTCGGCACTAACCCCGAGGTTGGCAC
>NZ_JBFULQ010001328.1:0-639 GCF_054049815.1 Mesorhizobium sp. P5_C1
CCCGTCGTCTGGATTGAGAGAATGCCGAGAACGCCTTTCTCATCGGTGAGCGTGCCGACATGAATTTCGGTCGGTACGAAAGGTGCCTTTCCCATGCGGTTCATTGAGTGCTCGCGTCACTTGGGCAGTTTCGACAATCGCGCAACCCGGCAGTGCGTTCAAGCAGGCTTAGGTCTGATTGAAAACCACCGGCGGGCTCGCCGCTGCAGCACTTGTCACCCGCCGGTGAATAACCATCGACAGGATCTCGATGCGCCGCCCAGCCGCAATCTCCCGCGCCGCCGAAGCGGTCGCGGCACCTCAAGGCGCTGCGGCCAGGCACCCGCACAGATGCGGCCGACGCACGTCTCTATCGCCAATGACGCGGGCAGTGAACGCGATCACTCGGCGCTGGGGCGAGACGGATACCTCCCAGAGCGTTACCAACACGATAGCCGAATCGGCCTGCTGGCCTACGTGGGAGTATCACGTAGGTGCTTTCCTCTTGAACCGTCATTGCCCTGACAACACATTCTGCCATGGTCGGCCGGTGCCTATGAGGCAAGTGTTCAGACAACTAGCTGTTCAGCAGCTCGGGGAGGAACCAATGAACCCAGAGGCTTTCAGCAGCCCAGTTTTCGTGAAGCGTGCAACCTACAT
>NZ_JBFULQ010001329.1:0-637 GCF_054049815.1 Mesorhizobium sp. P5_C1
AAGGACTAGCTTGAGCTCAATCTCGGACATCGTTCTCGTTGGCGGCGGTAATATGGGGCACGCCATGGCGAGTTGTTGGATCAATGCTCCATCGCTGGCGCCGGCGAGGATTCACGTTGTCGATCCGAACAAGGCCTTCAAAGAAGCGTTCGAAGGTCGTTCCGTCCATCGATACGGCTCTCCCTGCCAACTGCCAAAGGATCTTTCGCCAGGCGCGGTCGTGTTCGCAGTCAAACCTCAGCTCATGCGTGATGTCGCGCCGCACTATCGTCGCTTCGCGTCGCGGTCGGTATTCGTAAGCGTGGCTGCGGGGATATCCATAGCGTCACTTCAGTCTATGCTTGGATCCTCGCCGATCGTACGTGCTATGCCTAATATGGCCGCATCAATCGCTAGAAGCACCAGCGTGCTGTGCCGCAATCATCATGCTTCGGATGAGCATATGTCGCTCGTCGAAACGCTTTTTGCAGCCTTGGGTACCACGCACCTCGTCGCATCGGAAGCGCTGTTGGACAAGGCAACAGCAATTGCCGGGTCCGGTCCCGCCTATGTCTTCTATTTCGTCGAATGCCTGACGAGGGCCGCGACGGAACTGGGAATCGACCCACTCCTTGCACGTGATCTTTCGAACGAGATG
>NZ_JBFULQ010001330.1:0-636 GCF_054049815.1 Mesorhizobium sp. P5_C1
ATGCGGTACAATGCGCGGTTGAACTACAAAAGGGATTCACTGCTGCTAACGAAGGCATTCCCGAAGCCTCGCACATCGTCCTGCGTATCGGCATCAATCTGGGCGACGTGATCGTCGAGGGCAGTGATCTCTATGGCGACGGTGTCAACGTGGCCGCCCGGCTGGAGGGACTGGCTGAGCCCGGCGGCATCTACGTCTCCGCCACCGTGCAYGATCATGTCACAGGCAAGCTGGCATTGGCGTTCGACGATCTGGGCGAGCACACACTCAAGAACATCGCGAAGCCAGTGCGGGTTTATCGCGCCGGAACAGGCGAGACCGGCAGACGTGCGGCGCAACCGGCGACTGCACTTCCGGAGAAGCCATCGATTGCGGTCCTGCCCTTTGCGAATATGAGCGGCGATCCCGAGCAGGAGTACTTTTCCGACGGCATCACCGAGGACATTATCACCGACCTTTCGAAAGCGTCCGGACTCTCCGTCGTCGCGCGAAATACCGTCTTTACCTTCAAGGGCAAGGCGGTATTGATCGAGGAGGTGGCGAAGAAGCTGAATGTCGCCTACGTCCTGGAAGGAAGTGTACGCAAGGCTGGAGGGCGAGTGCGTATCACGGCTCAGCTAATCAATGGTCGTGGCG
>NZ_JBFULQ010001331.1:0-636 GCF_054049815.1 Mesorhizobium sp. P5_C1
GGTGTATTGGTCCTTCCTTCGAAGCTTCCATGCGGCGCTGGTGCAATACAAGGATGGCGTCAGCTGCGGCAGGGGCGATTTGGTTGAAGACCTGAGCGCACTGAATTTGCCGCTCAGCGCAAGTGACTGGCCGGCACAATAGGCTTCGAATAACGGGCTGCCTTGCCCAGGTCTTTGTGGTCTCTGGAGCGAAACGATGTTCACAGTAAGCAAGCGGCATTGCCGGGCGCTTTTGGTGGCTTTGCTTCTCTTGGTGTGTCCTCGCGTCGTATTCGCCGAGGAGCCGGGCGTGTTCGCGCTCCTTGTTGGCATAAACAGCTACGCAAAGACGCCAGGCTCCGCCTACAACGCATCGGACCTTCATGGAACCGCAAACGACGTTGCCCTCGTTAAGGACCTGCTGACCGGCACCTACGGGGTTCCCGACGACGGCGATCATTACCGGGTTTTGCTGGACGCCCAGGCGACCCACGCCGGCATTCGAGAGGCATTTGCGGAGCAATTGATCGAGAAGGCAAAAGCGCATCCGGATGCGACGTTCCTGTTTTACTTCAGCGGTCACGGCTCCCTGGCCATCGATGACAATGGCGACGAGGGCGATGGCTATGATGAGACCATCGTTGCACAGGACAGCCG
>NZ_JBFULQ010001332.1:0-635 GCF_054049815.1 Mesorhizobium sp. P5_C1
TGCCAGAAGGGAGCGCCACCATGACTAGCGGACTAACGACCGTCGCGACCATTGCCGGCGAAGCTGAAGTCGACCATGCCATCGCCACGCTCGTTCTCGCCTTTGGCAGCGATCCAATAGCGCGCTGGATCTATCATGACCCTCATCAATACCTCCTGCACATCCCGAGACTCTTCCAAGCTCTCGGATCCAGCTCTTTTGAGGCAGGAGGAGCGCAGCGCACCAGCGATGGCCTTGGCGTCGCGCTCTGGCTTCCGCCCGGTGTTCACGGCGATGATGGTCCCATTGAAGCGGTTATTACAGAGAGCATTGCTGGGGAGAAGCAGGCCGACGTGGGTGCTGTTTTCGAGCGGACGGAACATTACCGGCCAACCGAGCCCCATTGGTACCTGTCGCTCATCGGAGTCGAAGCCTTGAACCGCAACAAGGGGGCTGGTGCGACTCTACTGCAGCACGGCCTTCGTCAATGCGATCGGGAGCACCGCCCGGCATACCTTTGGTCGTCGAATCCGCTGAATACTTCTCTTTACAAAAGGCATGGCTTTGAGATCTTGAGCACGATTCAGCTAGGCTCGTCGCCTCCCATCATTCCAATGCTACGCCATGCGCGCTAAAGATCGAGCAAGGGGTGGCGA
>NZ_JBFULQ010001333.1:0-634 GCF_054049815.1 Mesorhizobium sp. P5_C1
GGACCACCGCACGCTGCTGGTCGAGCGTCACATTGCCCGACGCATCGGTGCTGACCGTGAACACGATCACGCCGCCGACGCCCGCACGGCCGACCACCTGSCCAGCCTCGAGGCTCAGCACCACCGCCTGGCCGCTCGCCGTGTCGACCAGCCCCGTCGCGCCGGCATTGAAGCCCAGCGCATAGGTGGTCGTGCCGGCGCCATCGGCGCCATAACTCGAGGTGAAGGCGCTGGCGAAGCTCGCCGTCGCATTCGTCGTCAGATCCGTCTCGTCCACCGTCAGCGATGCACTGGCGCCCGGCGCCGAGATCGACGGGCCGTCATCCAGGAAGGTCAGGTTGCTGCCAATGTTCAGCGTCGCCGACTGATGATCGCCATCCTTGTCGGTGATCGTCGCCGTCAGCGTCACCAGATTGTCGGCGTTCAGGCTGACCGGCTCGTTCGGGTCCGTCGTCGGATGGACCACCGCACGCTGCTGGTCGAGCGTCACATTGCCCGACGCATCGGTGCTGACCGTGAACACGATCACGCCGCCGACGCCCGCACGGCCGACCACCTGCCCAGCCTCGAGGCTCAGCACCACCGCCTGGCCGCTCGCCGTGTCGACCAGCCCCGTCGCGCCGGCATTGAAGCC
>NZ_JBFULQ010001334.1:0-633 GCF_054049815.1 Mesorhizobium sp. P5_C1
GGCGCTGAAACGAAGAGCGCCTGAACCAGGAACAGCCGGAATCGTAGCGACGTTGCTCCCGGAGGAACAAAACATCTCCCGGCAAATTCGTATTAGGTATGACTGAATTGCTTAATCGAGGAGGAAATCATGGGGTTCTTCGGCAAGTATTTTTCGGGCCTCTTGGGCAAAAAAGAACAGCCAGAAAAGCGCAGCGGCGACATGTGCAAGGCGACCGGGGCTGGTCCTGCATTGGCAGCTCACTCGAAGGACGCAAAGACTGCAGGCCCCAGCGGTCAAAATGCGATGGCAGCGAGGAAGAAAGCTGATGGCTGAGGCAGAAGCAATCTGGGTGGTCATGCCTCTCATGAGCCAGCGATATGCTGTCGATCGAGTGGTCCTCGCGTTCATGACAAGGCCACACCAACTAAGCCTTCAGGGAGCGACGTGATGACAGCCCAAGCAAGATCCTCGCCCCTGGCTCCCAGGTTTGAATCGCAGATGCGAGCTGTCCCGGCACCTGGTTCGGTGGTCTTTGGAGACCTTGGCGAGGTCGAACCTATAAGCCGGAAATTTGGGGGCGATCGGGGCACGCCACTCGACCGCTACTACATCGAGAGTTTCCTACGGCGCCACGCAGAGGACATCCGAGGG
>NZ_JBFULQ010001335.1:0-632 GCF_054049815.1 Mesorhizobium sp. P5_C1
ACAACGGCCAGGGCCAGTTATTCTAGATCGCCGCCGGCATCTCATCGTAGGTGCGGCCATTCAGCGTTCGACCTGTCGCCTTCTTGTTGCGACCACCCCATTGCTTGAAGAAGAACGCCGTTCCGCTGCGCCGGCACATGGTCTCAATCTCGTCGACCCAGCGCGGATCCATTTCGCGGGCGCCTGGTCCCGATTCGCCACCGACTATCGCCCAATCGATATCGGTCAGGTTGGCGCCAGCGACGGAACTGATAAGCGGCTCGAGCGAGACAAAGCGGATTGCCGCTGGCACGCGGCGCAAATCGTCGAGACGATCGAGCACGCGACTGTCCTCGACACTAGTTCCAAGCCAAACGTTCGAAAGCACCGGGAAGTCTCCCCGCGTCAGGACGCTCGCCATAACCTCCGGCCGCTTGGTCAGGATCTGGTATGTGTGCCGCGGCGTTCCTTCCATAACGGTCCAGACCTGGCGTATGAAGTCCGCCGGTACGTCGACATGAAAGAGGTCGGACATCGAGTTGACGAACACCCGTCGCGGCTTTGACCAAGTAGCCGGGATCGCAAGCGATTTCGGATCGGTCACCACCTTGCCAGTCCATTTGGCGCGACCGCCGGTCTTGCGCGTCAGGCCC
>NZ_JBFULQ010001336.1:0-632 GCF_054049815.1 Mesorhizobium sp. P5_C1
AAGTTGGACCGAGCCGCCGTCAACAATGCCCAATTCGACGACGGCGAAGCGAAGGGCGTCAATCCGATCGTACTGAAGGCGCAAATCCTTTTGGATCGCGCGCGGTTTTCGCCGGGCTTGATCGACGGCCGCGGAGCAGAGAACTTCGAGAAGGCGATCCGGGCATTTCAGGCGGCGAACGGATTGCCCTCCGATGGCAAGCTCACACGGGAGACTTGGAACAAGCTCGCCGCAACATCCTCAAACCCGGCCCTTGTGACCTACGAGCTGACGCGCAAGGATGTGCGTGGACCGTTTACCAAGCGAATTCCGGCTCGCATGGAAAGAATGGCTCGCCTACCTAGGCTTGGCTATCACAATGCGCTGGAAAAGATGGCTGAGCGCTTCCATACCAGCGAACACCTGCTCGAAAGGCTCAATCCCGGCATTGGCTTCAGGGTGGCCGGCGCAAAGTTGCTGGTGCCAGCTGTCGACCGAGGCGATCCTCCCGCAGCTATTGCCAGAGTGGAGGTCGACAAGAGCGCTCGCCAGGTTCGCCTGCTCGACCCTTACAACAAAGTGCTTGCAGTGTACCCCGCTTCGATCGGGAGCCAAGAGAAGCCGGCGCCGAGCGGCCACGCAGAAGTCAAACG
>NZ_JBFULQ010001337.1:0-630 GCF_054049815.1 Mesorhizobium sp. P5_C1
ACCTCGCCACCGTTTCGCGGCTCATCATGTCCGAACTCGCTCCTCTGGTGAACGCGCAATATGGGGTGTTCTACGTAACCAATCGAGACGAGGAGGAATCCTATCTCGAACTGGCGGCGTCGTATGGTGCCGAAAGCAAGGCAGCCATCAAGCAGCGCCTCGATCTGCGCGAGGGTCTGGTCGGGCAAAGTGCAGCCGACAAGCGTGCCATCATGCTGGACAATGTGCCGCCCGAATTCCTGCGCGTCACCTCTGGTCTCGGCAGCGCTTCGCCGGCCAACGTCATCATCCTCCCCGCGTTGTTCGAGGACGAGGTGAAAGCCGTCATCGAACTTGCCTCGTTCGGCGAATTCCGCGACACGCATCAGTCGTTTCTCAACCAGTTAATGGAGTCCGTCGGCATCGTTCTCAACACCATTGCCGCAACGATGCGTACCGAGGGGCTACTGAAGCAGTCGCAGCTGCTGACTTCGGAATTGCAAGCACGGCAGACCGAACTGACCAAGAAACAGGAAGAGCTGCATGCGACGAACGAGGAGCTGCAGGAAAAGGCGCAACTGCTCGAAAACGAAAAGAAACAGGTTGAAAACAAGAATCTCGAAATCGAGATGGCACGGCGCGCATTGGAGG
>NZ_JBFULQ010001338.1:0-628 GCF_054049815.1 Mesorhizobium sp. P5_C1
GCCTCAAAGCTTGACTGCGGCCTCCCGTGCCCACAGCCGCAGACCCCTGCAACTTTCAATGAAATCCGTGGCACTCGCCTTGTCAGCCAGCGGCAGCATTCCCTCGTCAGCCCCGGGCTCGACGCCCGCGTTGGCCAGAAGCTGCACGGCGCCGGGCGTGAAGCCGATGAACTTGCAATGAGAAAAGGCATCCGCCACGAAATCGCGAGCCGCTGCTTCGCCGGCCAGCAGATTGGCACTCTCTTCGGTGAGCAGGATGGCGACCGCGTCAAACAATACCGATGGGCCGCCATCGATCATATGCTTGGCCACAATCTTGGTGCCATCGCTGGCCACCGCGCCGCCGACCTTTGCCGAAATAACTTCCATGGCGGCCCCTTCATTCTCAATGGCAGCCTGTAAGGCTTTGAAGAGACCGGCGTCCGTGCCGGTGCCGATCAGGACGCCRACCTTGCGGCCAGCAAAGCTCTCCGGACCATTGGCAATGATGCTCAGCGCTGGCGAGGGCTCGAGATCCGTGCGCGGCGATACACCGGCGTCGGCCGGCTTCGGCATCTCGGTGATGCCGAGTTTGTCGGCGACCGTGACAGCAAGCCCCTCATCGATGTTCAGCAAGTGCGCGATCATC
>NZ_JBFULQ010001339.1:0-627 GCF_054049815.1 Mesorhizobium sp. P5_C1
CGGGGTGTATGTTACTGTACTACATCTGCGCTCGGTCCCGACGCACTGTTCACGGCAAGATCGCGGCGCCCGGCCCTCATCCGCCCAGCGCGATAGTAAGGGCGACCAGCAAGCAGCCGAGCAGAACCATGGCAGCGGCAGTCAGCCATGGTCTGTACCCAGTCAGTTGTCCAAACGCGTAGCCGGCAAACAACATCATCGCCACAGCGATGGCGTTGGAGATTCGAAGCGCGGTCCAAGCGTCCTGCAGGAACAGGAAAGGCACTACGATCGGGATCGTCGAGGCGAAAACGAGAAGGAAGACGGCGACCGCACCCAGCAAGTCTTCGCGCTTGAGTCCCATCGACTCGCCTGGCATCCGCTCCTTCAACAGTGCTGCATGCATTCTGTCGAGATCGGCGTCCGTCAATGCCGACGCTACCGCGGAAGGCAGGTTCTGCAGGATAGCGGTCCTCGCCTCTTCGGCGGTGGCGGCTTGCTGCACTTTGGCAATTATGCGCCGCTCTGTGGCCCGGTCGGCGAGGCATCCCATCAGATACATGATGGCATCTACGAGGCCCCAGGCGAGATTGCAGCCGAGCGCGCCGACCAGCGTGGTGCGCACCTCAGATTCGTCACTTACAACAC
>NZ_JBFULQ010001340.1:0-624 GCF_054049815.1 Mesorhizobium sp. P5_C1
ATCAATCGGTGTTCGTTGATCGAGCGATTGCTCGTGGTAGGTATTACGCGGCTCGTGTTGTTCTCATGGATGCGAAATCCCACTAGCTTCTCCGGCATCACGAAGATATCGTAGTGCTGCAGGACCCTAAGCCACATATCCAGATCAGGAAGCTGTCTATAGAAATTGTTATACGACCCAACAGTCTCGTAGACCTCGCGTTTCATGAGCACGGAAGGGTGGCAGAGGCAGTTACCTCTTTCAATGAGATCCCTGATCCATCCAAAGCGTGATCGATTTGCCTGCTTAAACACCGCTTCAAATACAGGGGCATTTGCTCCTGACAGGGGGCGGCCCAGATCGTCGATCCATTCAACATCAGAAAAAACCGCTGCCAAATTCGGACTGGCTACAAATTTCTTGAGCTGCTGTTCAAGCTTCGCGGGGACCCAGATATCATCGGAATTGCACACAGCGATGTAGGCGCCTTCGCACATCGAAAGACCAACATTCATGGCTTGGCACGCGCCAACGTTACTAGCCAGCAATCTGTAAACTATCCGCTCGTCCCTAATTGATCGTATCACGTCAGCAGAACTGTCGGACGAGGCATCATCCACAACGACGACTTGAAGTTTTCTGTAG
>NZ_JBFULQ010001341.1:0-622 GCF_054049815.1 Mesorhizobium sp. P5_C1
TCGTAGAGGGGAGCTGGTTTGATCTCTGCTTCTTGGCCTGGTTTTGGATGATGCTGCTTCGGAAACGGCGGCGCCGGATATTCTCGCGCACCGGCCTGCATCGCGCCGGCCGGTTTCAATTTCGTTTTGGCCCGATCGTCCGCATCCACTTTGCGCTGGATTCGCAGCTGCCTTTGGACGGTTTTGGAGGTGTCGGTATTTGTTCCAGTGGGCATGGCTGTCTCCTGGGTTGCTCGGCACAACGTGCATCAGAGGAAAAAGTTGATCCTTGCCGCGATAAAATGGCTGCTTATGCACCTTATCGGAATAATGGCTGCAATCACCGCAGCAATCGTAGACGATCAGCCTCCGGACGACATTGTGGAACCAGCCAGCCAGAGCTGCCCTGAGGAACGATTTTGATGGTTGCGCCACGTGCTGCCTGGAAGGGCTTTCTGAAAGTTGGATCGGTAACTCGCGGGGTGAAGATTGTCGGCGCTACCAGCGAAGCCTCGAAGATCCACTTCAAGATATTGAACCGCAAGGACGGTCTGCCGGTCAAAAGCATCCATGCCGACGAGAAGACAGGCAAGCCGGTCGAACGGACGACCAGCTCAAGGGTTCCGAAATCGAAAAGGATGTC
>NZ_JBFULQ010001342.1:0-621 GCF_054049815.1 Mesorhizobium sp. P5_C1
CCGTGTAGGAATCGGCGATCTGGAAGATCTCCGACAGCCGGTGAGAAACGTAGACGATACCGCGGCCCTGGGCCTGCAGGCGGCGGATCGCGGCAAAGAGGTGCTGCGCCTCCCGCTCGCCGATCGCCGATGTCGGCTCATCCATGAAGATGACCTCGGCGTCGTGGCTGAGCGCCTTGGCGATCTCGACGAGCTGCATCTGCGCGACCGAGAGGTTCATCATGTATTGTGTGGCTCGAATATCGAATTCGAGATCGTCCAGCAGCTTTTGCGCGGACCTGTTCATCGCGCGGAAATCGATGCCGCCGAACCGTGCTGAAGGCTCACGGCCAAGGTAGATGTTCTCGGCAACCGTCATGTGAGGGACGGGGCTGAGTTCCTGTTCGATAATGGCGATGCCCGAGGCCAATGCGTCGGCCGGGCTTGCGAATTCCACATCCTTGCCGCGACGACGGATTGAGCCGGCATCGCGCTTGAAGATACCCATCAGTATCTTGAGGAAGGTCGACTTGCCGGCGCCATTGCCGCCGCAGAGCGCGTGAACCGTGCCGGCGCGAAGTTGAAAGCGGCCCTCGCGCAAGGCTGCGACGCCACCAAAGGACTTCTTCAGCCCTTCCACCT
>NZ_JBFULQ010001343.1:0-621 GCF_054049815.1 Mesorhizobium sp. P5_C1
CACGGTCGCTACGCATTCACTCACGCGCTCCCCACTCGCTCTCTTAAATAAGYTTTAGCTAAAATRGTTCCGGAACCTTTACCGAGGTCGGTGGTTCCAGCAACCATGACAAAGCTGAGCGAACTGGGCCCGCCCATTCCCGGCCATCGCCACAAAAGCGAACCGSAKGACGAGCGGGARAATTTYTACCCCTGYCCAACCTGCGGSCAGTTGGTTGATATGCGGGACCTTCGGCAAATYATTTGGCATGARAGGCCCGRACACAAACCSCTCGATCTCGSKCCATGAACGCAAAAGGCCCGCCACGGAGGAAGCCGTGACGGGCCCCGAAAGATGTCGAAACAACTTTCGTGCACCCGCGTCACACAGATGCGTGGGCAAAACGAGCGGAMTAACAAACTGTTCCCACGAAAAGCCCGCCACCGTGGTCCGGTGACGGGCCTCTCGGATACCAGCGAGGGGACCATGAATGCTGGCGATTCACAAACGTCAGAAAGCCGWCCGAGTTTCCTGAAATATTAGATGGTATGAATATGTACAGAGGGCGTCCCCGCGCGGATCCRGCAAAACAAAAAAAGCCCGCCACCTTTCGGCAGCGGGCCAGCACACGGGGAGTCACTG
>NZ_JBFULQ010001344.1:0-620 GCF_054049815.1 Mesorhizobium sp. P5_C1
ATTTATGGCACCAACTGCTATACGCGGTGATGGTTGCCTTGTTCGTAAGTCCAGGCTTTGCGGGGATGCATGACCAAAGGCTGTTGTGGGTTTTCTCAGTTCCAGTAGCCCTCGGGGTTGGCTTCGTCAGCTTCTATCTGATCGAGCGCCCCATCAACAAATCCGGCTGGTTGGCTCGGCTGGCAGGCGTGGAGCCAAAAAAGCCGAGCGCTGCACCGTTAACTGTCGCGGCGGCCAGGACTGAGGCAATCCAGCAAGCTGTTTGAAGTTTTTCGTCAGAAACCGGGCGGTGGTGCCATGCTGGAATTGCCCGGCAACCGCCGATAGAGGATGGCTTTGGAGACTTCGGGGCTATGCACTATCGGAACGTCCAGGGCCTGCGCCGTCGCGTCATTGATGGTCCTGGTCAGTCATGTGCTTCACCCCTTTCGTGCCGATGCGGGGGCACTGGACAACGCCTTACATCTACAATTTCGGGCCTGGCGGCGTCGACATCTTCTTCGTTATTTCGGGCTTCATCATCTACACCGTTGGAGAAAGGGCCGGCAGCCAGTCCATGGACAGGGGCCGGTTTGCGTGTCGAGCGGTGGCTGCTGGACAGGGTCTGCAATGCCTTGATC
>NZ_JBFULQ010001345.1:0-620 GCF_054049815.1 Mesorhizobium sp. P5_C1
CAGCGCGTCACCAGATTGTCGGCGTTCAGGCTGACCGGCTCGTTCGGGTCCGTCGTCGGATGGACCACCGCACGCTGCTGGTCGAGCGTCACATTGCCCGACGCATCGGTGCTGACCGTGAACACGATCACGCCGCCGACGCCCGCACGGCCGACCACCTGCCCAGCCTCGAGGCTCAGCACCACCGCCTGGCCGCTCGCCGTGTCGACCAGCCCCGTCGCGCCGGCATTGAAGCCMAGCGCATAGGTGGTCGTGCCGGCGCCATCGGCGCCATAGCTGGAGGTGAACGCGCTGGCGAAGCTCGCCGTCGCATTCGTCGTCAGATCCGTCTCGTCCACCGTCAGCGATGCACTGGCGCCCGGCGCCGAGATCGACGGGCCGTCATCCAGGAAGGTCAGGTTGYTGCCRATGTTCAGTGTCGCCGACTGATGATCGCCATCCTTGTCGGTGATCGTCGCCGTCAGTGTCACCAGATTGTCGGCGTTCAGGCTGACCGGCTCGTTCGGGTCCGTCGTCGGATGGACCACCGCMCGCTGCTGGTCGAGCGTCACATTGCCCGACGCATCGGTGCTGACCGTGAACACGATCACGCCGCCGACGCCCGCACGGCCGACCACCTG
>NZ_JBFULQ010001346.1:0-620 GCF_054049815.1 Mesorhizobium sp. P5_C1
GCGGGTTCAAAGGTCAAGGCCTGAGCGATGTGGCGTTGCTCGGGTGGGGTCTGGCTGTTGAAGAACTGGGCAGCCTGGCTGTAGTGATCGGCGAAACTTTCGGGCCGCAGCTGGACCTTCTGGCCCTCCTCCCCGTCAGCGAAGGACCGGAACCCACGCTCAGGGGATTCGCGCGGGCCGACGCCGAATGAATTCGGCTGGTAGTTGGCCCGTCCAACCGGATTGCGCATCGCCATATGGCCGTCCTGCTGGAAATGATGGAATGGGCATTTCGGCGCGTTGATCGCCAGATGCGTGAAATTGGGGCCGCCCAGGCGTTTCAGCTGCGTGTCGAGGTAGGAGAAGTTGCGGCCCTGCAGCAGCGGATCGTTGCTGAAGTCGATGCCAGGCGGAACATTCTGGGTCATGAACGCGACCTGTTCGGTCTCGGCAAAGAAATTCTCCGGCATCCGGTCGAGAACAAGACGGCCGACAGGTATAGGCGGCAAGATCTCCTCCGGAATGATCTTGGTCGGATCAAGGGTGTCGAAGTCAAAATTGTCGGCAAACTCCTGGTCGAACAATTGCAGGCATAACTCCCATTCGGGGAAATCGCCGGATTGGATGGCATTCCAGAGGTC
>NZ_JBFULQ010001347.1:0-619 GCF_054049815.1 Mesorhizobium sp. P5_C1
ACCTAGACCAGGGTCTTTTAGGCTTTTGTTATTTTTTTAACTAATGCGGGCATTCTCGCTCCTCGACGGCATCAGTGGCCGATTGGGCTGGCTGTCCGTGTTGGTTTGCAGGTCGGCTAGTCGCGGCGGGGAACAAGCCGGCTCCTGGAGGTCAAGATTATTAGCGGAGGCTCACATGCTCGCGACTGTATGTGCGGTGTTGGCTGCCAGGAATAGCGAAGCCGAAATCATTGGTGTAATCGACCTCGCGAGCAAAACGGAAGTCAAGCTCGGCACCACTCGCCTTGGGGACGCCATCCAGTTCGTCACCAATGCAGAGGTGCTTGGATATGACGTCCGGGCAGCGATGGTMTTCTATGGCRAACCGGGWACGCCAAGCCTGAGGGCAAAMGACTGCGAGCAGCTGTGGGCGCAACATGGGGCTACCCTGCTGGATCATCGGCGTAAGAATGAACCCTACATAAATGCCGGCGGTGTAGAGGTTCTAGTCTGGGACCAAGACGGTGGCACGTTCACCTTGACCGTTTCGCAGGAAGCCTTGGAGGACTACGCTGCTCGTAACGGCCTTGCCGGCGACACCATGACGACCTTCAATGCAGCTTTCTCTGCGGTTATTGAG
>NZ_JBFULQ010001348.1:0-617 GCF_054049815.1 Mesorhizobium sp. P5_C1
GAACTTGCCGCAGATATGCTCGAGCCGTTCAAGAGCCAGGGAATTGGCGAAGTCGAGGACGGCACGCTGGTCATCCGGGCCAAATTCAAGGCGAAAGCGGGCAGACACTTCATGATCCGCCGCGCCGCTTTGATCGCCGTGCACCAGGCATTTCAGGAAAACGGCATTAAGGCCGTCCCAAAGCCACTGACATCTAATCCCGGAGCAGCCTGATCTTGGACAAGCGGAAAGGCCGTACCGCGCTGTGAGCGTGACTGGCGACCAAGCGGGCTCGTCGCTTTGAAGCGTGTCTCTGAAGGGACCTCGCCAAAAATCCTTTTATAGAACGCCGCAAACCTCCCGAGATCGGTGAACCCTTGATCAAGGGCAGCTTGCGTAACGCCGACACAGGTCGGGTTCGCGCTGCTTAGCACGCGATGAACGTCCGATAAGCGCCTCAGGCGCAGGTAGGCGACCGGACCTATCCCCAGGGTATGCTGAAAGGCACGGTGGAGAGTGCGCCGTGATACCATGAGAGATGAGCACAATTCCGAGATATGCACCGGACGATCGATTTCGATGCTGTCGACAAAATCCTCGACATCGCGGACCAATTTCGCGCCAGAGCAATGCCGTTC
>NZ_JBFULQ010001349.1:0-617 GCF_054049815.1 Mesorhizobium sp. P5_C1
CCTTGGGGATCACAAGCCTGGTGGACAGCGGCCCTCTCGATTTCCGTCTTGTGACGTCATTTGTAACGTCAGAATGGACGGAACGCGTAGCACGCCAATGGCTTCAGCGATTTCAACGGGATGGACTGGTGCTGCGAGAGAGGATTGAAGTCCCTCCAACGTCACACCCAGCGTTGAAAACATAGAGCTTTTCAGGGCCGACACTTCGATTTCCGTAGCACGGGACCATAGCAGGTGCAACCTCAAGCCTGACTCTGAAGCCTTGGCCGGAGTACAGGGGTATGAGCGTCGTTCCCCCGATGGTTCGTCCACAAGGTCCGCAATGCCAAGCTGGCCGGCTGCTCGGAGTTTGACGAGTGGACTTCAACCTGGGTACTTGGCCATAACAACAGCCTTGAGGTTGCACTAGGAGCCGGTCGGAGGCGGAGGGGATGCTGTGGAAATTAGACGCCTGGGTGAGCGGTTTGAGGCGCTATGCGGCGAATTGTTCGTCGCTATCGGGTACGAGATTGAGACGCAGTGGTCCCCAGTTGGATCGCGGTCGCGGAGTGCGGACATACACGCAAGCAGGCAGGAGGAGAGCCTTGTAGTCGATACCAAGGTGGTGCCCGCAAACC
>NZ_JBFULQ010001350.1:0-614 GCF_054049815.1 Mesorhizobium sp. P5_C1
GGTCTTCTCTATCCATAGTCCCCACCAGCCCTGCGTGGGCATCGATCTCGCGGGACTTAATCATAAGCTACGTCTAATATAATGTGCAGCTATCCATTTGGCGCAAGATCGTGACGGGTCGCGCGAAACCGCCGGCGCGGGGGACCACGCCGCACAGTTGAATGCTGATCATCGACCGATTGGGCGTGGGCAGGAAAGCTGGCGCCGCGACATGACCTCCCGAACGTCGAGAGGAAAACGGTGGCCCGCACCTGAACTCAGACATTCGAATTCGACTAAAGGCAATCAAACCGGCTCAACAGATTTCACGTTGCCGTCGGTGTCCACGAGGCAGCTTGTCTTCTTGCCGCCGGCATCGAGCTCGACCTGATAAGTTTTGGAATCGATCTTGCTCGAGGAGATCGGAAGTATCTTGGCGCTGTTGACGCCGCTCGACTTGGCGACCGCGTTGGCGCAAAGAAGCTGCAGATCCGCCGGAGCCGTCTCAACCTGCGTCCTCGACATCTGCTCCGGAGCAGGCGGCGGCGTGCTGACGCAAGCGCTCAAGCTCTGCGCCATGAATCCAAGAGCTACAACCAGGATCGATCTTCTCACTGCACGTTTTTCCGACATTG
>NZ_JBFULQ010001351.1:0-613 GCF_054049815.1 Mesorhizobium sp. P5_C1
GTCGGCGACCAGCCCCACATTCGGCCCATCAAGCAATGTCGGCGACCAGCCCCACATTCGGCCCATCAAGCAATATGCGCGACCTATCGCTCGTATCGTAATGGCGAAGTTCCGATTCCAGCAGTTTGTGCAAAGATGCCATTTGCCAGTAGTCGTCGGTGAGCATTGAATGTGTATCTGCCAGGGACACGATTCTCGCCGAGAAATCGCGTACGAAATCGTTTACACTACCGCTCGATTTCGCCGTTGCGTTCATCATCGCTCGGACATTGGCTAGAGTATTCTTGACGCGGTGATGGAGTTCTCTGATCAGCAACTTCTGCCGGTCGGCAACTTCCTGTTTCTGTTCGATATACGACTTGACCTCAAGTTGGCGGGCGCGGGCACGCAAGGCTGACCGCACGGAGTTGGCGAGGCTCGATGCGAGGAAAGGTCGCTCGAGCACGATCACATAACGATCGAGGAAGGCTAGCCGCTTGTCGATTTCTGTTCCCCGCATCGTCAACAGCACGATCGGAAAATCGGACCACGCTGGCTGATGCTCGAGCCATGATGCAAACTGATTTCGATTGGAGCTGATCAAAGCTTCTTCTGCAACGACTAGGCACTTAGC
>NZ_JBFULQ010001352.1:0-613 GCF_054049815.1 Mesorhizobium sp. P5_C1
GTTCGCACGCTTGTGGCGCGCCATCGCGAGCGTACCGAGGCCAGCATGGCAGATCTGGAAAGTAAACTCCCTGATCCGCTTGCACTGCTTCAAACCTATGCTGGCTACTGGGCAAAATGCATTGAAGACGCGAGCATCCCGTTTTGCGTCTGCGCGCTGCTTGCCAGCGAACTCCCGGCACTCCCGCCTGAGGTTGCCGTCGAGGTGCGGGCCTACTTTCGATTTCTGTCGTCCTGGTTGACCAAGGTCATGGAGCGGGGCGCTGAACAGGGCGTTCTCAAATTCGCCGGCTCTGCGGAGCTGGAGGCAGAGACTTTCATGGCGACTGTCCATGGCGCGATGTTGTCGGCGCGTGCCTATGGCAGCCCTGCCATCTTTGGCGCGATCCTGACGTCGACCTTGCAGCGCTTATCGGCGAAGGTTCACTGACAAGTTATTTGCGCGGCATGGCGGCGAGCCGCCGCAACCAAATTCGCATCTCACAGGGACCGTTGAGACCTCCAGTGCATCGGTGCTGAAAGTAGCAACTTAGGGTCGGCCATTTCGTATGGCCAATACGGTTCACGATCTCCGCCACCGCTTGGTTGATCGGTCGTGCCGAGCTCCGGTCGCC
>NZ_JBFULQ010001353.1:0-610 GCF_054049815.1 Mesorhizobium sp. P5_C1
CACGGCCCCAGTGGGTTTTCCTGATCCGGCGGTTTCAACCGGCTTTGTGCATTAGCTCCTGTGCGCCCTTTCCAACCTCGTCGGCGATCGCTCGCCCTGTCTATCCTATGCGAATGTCCGGCTCCCTGTAGCGCCCGCCGTTTGTCATCAATGCCCAAACCATCCGGGCTGTCTTGTTGGCCAGCGCAACCGCTGCAACCTTGGTCGTTCGCCTCGCCATCAACTGCATAAGCCATGGCCTCCTGGTTCCGTTCCGCTCGGCATAGCGGATGACCGCCATAGAACCGACCACGAGCAGCTGTCGCAGGTAGCGATTACCAGCCTTGGAGATGCTGCCGAGCCTCTCCTTGCCTCCGCTCGAGTTCTGCTTTGGAACGAGCCCGATCCAGGCCGATAGACAGCGTCCCGACTTGAACGCATGCGGATCGGCGACGGTCGCTATGAACGCGCTCGCCAGCAGCGGACCGACCCCGGGGATCTCCATCAGCCTGCGCCCGAGTTCGGTCTCTCGCGCATTCGCGCGGACCCGGCGATCGTTTTCGAGGATCTGTTCCTTCACGACCCGGAGCTGTGCCTCCAGCATTCGCAGGCATAGCCGTGCGTCAGCGGG
>NZ_JBFULQ010001354.1:0-606 GCF_054049815.1 Mesorhizobium sp. P5_C1
GTATTTCATGGTCAACTCCTGTGGATCGAAGGTCCCCTCCCAACAAAAATTATCGCGCTCCGACTCGCTGACAAGAGCGCCAAGCGGTTTCTCAAACGAGCCAGTTCCCGAAGGCGAGGCGTTGGCAAAGCCGATCGTCGAAACCGTGGAATGACCGAAAAATGAAAGCCCTCCAACAGGCACAAAAAAGATCGGATGGTTGGGATGTAGAACGATACACTCCGCAATCGCGAGAATAAGTTCTGTCACCGACTCGCCGGTTAAGGGCTGGCGCCGCCGCTGCCCGGCTGTGTGACCGCTCCATACTAGCTGTGAGATTTCTCTCCGCCGCCGCAACATCGCGCTGGGCCGTCGCCGAGGCATCAGCGTTCTTATGAGCACGAAGGCCGTGGTGGAAATCCGCGCGGCGCAAGCAAGCGGGAAGACGTCTTAGACACGCTAAGCATCCGGACGACTACACGATTGAGGGTTGGCGCACGCTTCGAGGTTCACTTGGGGCTCTGCGCCGAAGAAGAGATAAATGCGTGGGATCATTAAGCCTTGTGGGCTTCGGGAACAAAGTTGGCGGAAGGGAGTTAAAAGCCGTCTCACCGGTTGACCGAACAC
>NZ_JBFULQ010001355.1:0-605 GCF_054049815.1 Mesorhizobium sp. P5_C1
CAGGAAGGCATCCCGTGTCGAAAAAAGGCTTGCAACAAAGCTGTCGACCAGGGGTGATTCGGGTCGGTAAGAAGCCCTTAGCAGAAATGTATTGAACGGGAGCGGCGCCCCGAAACGCCGCATGAGGAGGCCCTTATCAAGGAACTCGACTGCGGTGAAAGGGTTGACGACTGCAATGCCGACGCCTCGCATGACCATTTCGCACACCGTAGCCGAATGATGAGCCTCGGCAGTTATCTTCCTCCGGATTCCGACGCTTTCAAATAGGCCGTCCAGCCGATATCTCGCCGGATCGTTGCCGGCGAAAGAAATCCATCTCTCCTTTTCCAAATCCTGCAGCGTGACCAGACCTTGACCGGCTAATCGATGTCCAGCCGGCAGGATGCAAACCTCGTTGCATTCTGCAAAGGAGAGCATTTTGACACCGTGAGGACTCACGGCAGATGCCGCAAGCCCTATGTCGAACCGCTGCGCACTCATGACCTCCGAGATAGCCGGCGACAATTGTGTGTCGACAGTAATCGTAACCTCATCGTGGTTCTTTTGAAAATCCCCAACGGCTGCGGCAATGAATGCAGCCGAAAAAACTGGCGCGCAGGCCACAC
>NZ_JBFULQ010001356.1:0-605 GCF_054049815.1 Mesorhizobium sp. P5_C1
GCGTTCGCTATGTACTGGAAGGCAGCGTCCGAAAGGCGGGGGAGCGCCTGCGCGTAACCGGCCAGCTAGTCGATGCCACCACGGGAAACCATATTTGGGCGGAACGTTACGACCGACCCGCGACCGAGATTTTCGCGCTACAAGACGAGATCACCGCCAGCGTTGTTGCGGCGATAGAGCCGCAGATTTACGCAGCTGAACGCCTTCGCCTTCAAAGTAAGGCGCCGGAGAGTCTCGATGCGTGGGGCTGCGTTGTACGAGCAATGCCTTACATCTGGACATGGGTTATTCAAGACGAGGACACCGGCATCAACCTGCTGAAGCGAGCGATTGAGCTTGATCCCGACTATGCACGCGCCCGCAGCCTACTCGCGTGGGCCTTCGCCACCCGTGCAGTCACCGGTAAATTGGAGTTTGAGCGAGGCATATCCGATGGCCTCGCCTTTGCCCAGGGTGCGATAGATCTTGATCCCGACGACCCGTGGGCCCATTTTGCGGCAGGTTACGTATACTCGTTTTCGAGACGACTTGGGCCGGCGGTGGAGGAACTGAACGAGGCATTGCAGCGCAACCCGAACTTTGCATTTGCCCACATAATCTTGGGT
>NZ_JBFULQ010001357.1:0-605 GCF_054049815.1 Mesorhizobium sp. P5_C1
AATGGCGCATCGTCTATGACGAATGGGAATTCTGCCACATCCTGTCCGGCGTTTCGGTGATCACCGAAGAAGGCGGTGCGGCGCGCACCGTCAAGGCCGGCGACAGCTTTGTGCTCAGGCCCGGCTTCAAGGGCAGTTGGGAAGTGCTTGAAACGACCCGCAAGGAGTATGTGATCAAGCTCTAATGCATGTCGCCCAAAAAGTGGCCCCGGTTTTGGGGGAACGACATGCATAAAAACAGGCGTCCACGCCGGGATCAGACGACGCGATCGATATCGCTGTCCGAAAATCCGTATCGCGCCATCATCTGCCGGTGCCAGTCACCGCCCAGCAATTCATCGAGGCAAGCATCGATGTCCCTGAGCAGGGCGCGGTTGCCCTTGGCGATTGCGAAGGCACCGGCCGATGGCTGTTTTTCGCTGGCCGGGACCTCGACAAGGCCAAGCGGCATTTCGGACCGCTGGGTCAGATAGCCTCGATGCGCCATCGCAACGCTGGCATAGGCATGCACCACGCCGTTGGCCACTGCGTCCGCCGCATCGGCCTGGGTTGCAAACATCCTGATCTGCTCCGGCGCAATCCCGTTGTGCAACGCCGTGAGATGC
>NZ_JBFULQ010001358.1:0-604 GCF_054049815.1 Mesorhizobium sp. P5_C1
GCCCGATTGGCGATTGGCCGTGAAACCGCGCGAACCCAACTTCGGGCTATCCTCGCCAAAACGGGAACGCATCGCCAGGCCGAGCTCACGGCACTGCTATCGCGCTTGCGCGTGCCCTCAAGACTCTGAGTGGCGCCCTCACCCAATCGGGTGAAGCGCGCAGTCACAAGCCAACGCACACTCCCCATTGGATTGCTGAGATCGCGCCTGTGGCGCCGGGGGCTGTGCCGGATGACAACATCGTTTGGCTGGAAATTTCGACCAGACCGGCCGAGAATACGACGGCCGGCAAGATCTTGCCTGATGGCACTGGCGCTTCTCGCCAGCTTTCCCTGCTCCCCATCGGCGGGAGCCGAATCCGGAACGCTCGGGGTCGATCTTGAACTGGTCCTCGCTGTGGACGTCTCATCCTCGATGAGCCTGTCCGAGCAACGGATGCAGCGCGACGGTTACGTCAATGCATTTCGGCACCCGGACCTCGCGAGAGCCATAGGATTGGGCGCACGCGGTAAGGTCGCGGTTTCGTATCTCGAATGGGCTGGGCCGAACTATCAGCGCGTCCTCCTGCCCTGGACGATTGTCGGTAGCTACGCCGACGCAAGAC
>NZ_JBFULQ010001359.1:0-604 GCF_054049815.1 Mesorhizobium sp. P5_C1
ATCTTGGGTGTAGCGTACGGCTATGCGGGACTTGCGGAAGATGGTCTCCGTCAGCTCGAAATCGCGCGACGATTGAGCCCCCTTGACCAAACCCAAGCAGCGAACCTTTCGGTCGAAGGGCTTTGCCATTTAGTCGCCGGACGCTACTCCGAAGCGGTAAGGGCGGAACGTCGAGCCGTGCAGATGAGACCAAACTTTGGAACCGCTTGGCGCACACTCACAGCAGCCGCAGGACTAGCCGGTGATCTGGAAACCGCGCGTGAAAGTCTCGTCGAATGCAAACGTCTGCAGCCAAACGTCAGCATTGCCTGGGTCGAGAAATACCATCCACTGATCCGTGCTGAGGACCGCTCCAGGTATATCGATGGCCTACGTCGTGCGGGCCTCGAATAGTTCAGGCTAAATAGGTGCCGGTCCCTAACACCGGCGCCGATCTCGGCAAGAAGTAAACCGCAAGGCGCTTAGCCTGGCCGCTTCATGCGCAAGCTTGGAGGTCGTGTGAAGCCGTTCGCGCGTGTGATGAGCAATGTCCAGGCTCAGGTCCGTTTGCGACATTCGAAACGACCAAAGCCTATGACTGCGTTGGGTCAGGTCACGACAATGG
>NZ_JBFULQ010001360.1:0-600 GCF_054049815.1 Mesorhizobium sp. P5_C1
GGTTATTCTTGATGCCTTTGCTTAAAGGGCAATCCGGTCGGGTGAGCATGAAGCTCAAGCCGAAAGAGGTTCCATCTGCATTGAGCGTGGCGATGTTCTTGCGCTCGTAATGTTCGTGCAACAGGTAGGTCCACGCGATGTTGGCCATGATCGCGAATATGCCAGTTTTGAAATTGTAGGTGCTGCTGTTGAAAATGGTCACAGCCAGGATCATCGCCTCGCGGGCACGAATCAACCTTTCATCCTCGTAGAGATTGAGGCCAGTGACAGGGGCGAAACTCTGCTTCTTCTTTTTGAAGAATTCGATTTCTGCATCCGTAGCTGCAGCAATGGAGGCATCTTTTTTGACCGTCGATATGCGACCAAAATTCACTGTCGGATCGCGTCCGAAATTGATCAGGGCATGAATGTCTTGGTTCCGCGCGCCTTTGGCAAGGAGCCCCTTGATGACGCTCTTCTCTTCGGCGTCCAGTCCCCGAAGTTTTGGCATGTGTTGTCCCTCCACAAAACCCAGCGGGGCTTAGGCAATTCTTATAGAAGGTACAATAATGATAAAGTATGAAAGTAGCCAATTGACGGCGTTGCCATTACAGCCCACAT
>NZ_JBFULQ010001361.1:0-599 GCF_054049815.1 Mesorhizobium sp. P5_C1
CTCCATGCGCTCGATCGCCAGGCCCTTCATCGCCTCGTGGCCGCGACTGATCTCGACGAGCTGTTCGGCCACCTTCTCGCGCAACGCCTTGACGCTGATTTCGAGGCGGCGCGTCGACATGGCGTACTCGGCGCGAACGCGATCCTTGTCCGCCAGGATCTCGGTTTGCGTCAGAGGTATCGAGGCTTCGATGCGCTTGCGCGTCAGGGCGACGGCGCGGCGCCATATGGCCGGAGCAATCATAAGCGCCAGGAAGCCGGCGCAGAGAAAGCCGAGGACGAAGAACAGGACCGATTGGACCAAGTGACTACCCGTTGTGGACGGCAACCGCTAATGCAGGACTGTGCCACGTTGACATGGCGGAAATCCAGCGTTGCGGCAAGGCTTTGCCGCAACGGAACGGGATTAGCTCAGAACGGATTCCACGTGGCGCGTTCGGTGAGCTTCAGATAGCCGAGATTGACGCCGAGCCGGGCACCGACACCAGTGCGGATCGGCACCAAAAGCACATTGTTGTTCTTCAGCACGTTGAAGCCAACGCCGGCCACCACATAGGCCGAACCGGCGACGCCGCCATAGCGGTTGTAGAGGTTGCTCAC
>NZ_JBFULQ010001362.1:0-598 GCF_054049815.1 Mesorhizobium sp. P5_C1
GTCCACGACACTGCGGGTCAGCAGGTTTGCGACCGGCCCGATAAAGACCAGAACCAGAAAAACAAGGAGCGGAGCAATGAGGGCAAACGCGCGGATCTTGCCCGCGCGCTGCGATCTTTTGAGATCCCGGATCAGGTGCTTTGTATCGTCGGAGACCGTGGCATCGACCYCGACAAGCACTTGATTTCCCGAACCGTACAATGTCACTGACCTGCCACCCAGGTATCGAACCTCTTGGCGAGGGCGTCATAGTTGTTGATCCAGAAATCAGCATCCGATTTGAAGGTGCTTTTCAGGTTTTCAGGATCGGTCGACACGAACGGACGGATGTCGTCTGAGGTCAGCGGCAATGCGTTGCGGTTGGGAACCGAAATGGCGAGCATATTGGTGACCGCAGCCTGCGGTTCGGGCTGCGAAGCATATTCGAGGAACTTGTAGGCATTGTCGATCTGCGGGCTCTCCGCGATGATCGCCCAATAGTCCACATGAGTGATGGCATCCTTCAGCACCGCGCCCAGATTTGTTTTCTGTGTCTTGTTGAAAAAACGAATGCCGTTGTCAAAGGTAACCGTCATGACAACCTCGCCCGATGCCAGCA
>NZ_JBFULQ010001363.1:0-595 GCF_054049815.1 Mesorhizobium sp. P5_C1
CGCTCGGCCTGCAGCCGCAGGACATCACAATCGCCGAGGCGCTGAAGCCGCTCGGCTACGCCACCGGCCAGTTTGGCAAGAACCATCTCGGCGACCGCAACGAGTTCCTGCCGACGGTGCATGGCTTCGATGAGTTCTTCGGCAACCTCTATCATCTCAATGCCGAGGAGGAGCCGGAGAACCCCGACTACCCGAAGGACCCGGCCTTTAGAGCAAAGTTCGGACCGCGCGGCGTTCTGAAGTGTAAGGCCTCGGACACTGACGATCCGACCGAGGACCCACGCTTCGGGAAGATCGGCAAGCAGACTATCGAGGACACCGGACCGCTGACCAAGAAGCGCATGGAGACGATCGACGACGAAACAAGCGCGGCGGCAATCGACTTCATCCAGCGTCAGAAGCAAGCGGGTAAGCCGTTCTTCTGCTGGTTCAACTCAACCCGCATGCATTTCATCACTCACGTGCGGGCGTCAATGCGAGGCCAGAGCGGCATGCCGGACAATGAATATGCCGACGGCATGATCGAGCATGATGGCGACGTTGGCAAGCTGCTCAAGGCGCTCGACGATCTCGGTATCGCGAACGACACCATCCT
>NZ_JBFULQ010001364.1:0-592 GCF_054049815.1 Mesorhizobium sp. P5_C1
AGCGAACGTTCCGCTCGATCGCGTAGGGGAAATGCAGGAGGTTGTCGTCCGGGTTGAAAAGTCCGATATCCACCACCTGGGCGTCGAATATCTCATGGATCTTATCGCCGATCTGGTCATATATCGCCTGCATTTGCACATTGGAGACGAGCACCTCCTGAACGCCATTCACGAAGGCCAGTTCAGCGTTGCGGGCCTCCATCATTTTCAACAGGCGCTGGGTCTCATCGAACAGGTGGGCGTTGGCGATGGCGATGCCCATGCTGGATGACAGCCCCTGCAACAGACGCACATGATCTTCATTGAAGACATTCTTCTCGTAGCTCTGCACGCTGACTACACCCAGAATTCTGTCACCGGCGATGATCGGCACGCCCAGGTAGGATTCGGTCCTGTCCTCCTCGGTAGGTATGAGCGCGCCCAGAGCAACGTGTTGCTCAGTCGTACCCAATACCAATGGTTTGCCTGACGATATGACCTTTGACGTAAGCCCTTCGCCCATCGCAAATGGCTCGGGATCCTGATAGCCCTTGTAAAATGCATAGGGTACGGTGATCAGGTCAGACCTATCACTACGCAACAAGATTTCAGT
>NZ_JBFULQ010001365.1:0-592 GCF_054049815.1 Mesorhizobium sp. P5_C1
GGGTCGTTCGAATCGACAAACAGAAGTTGATGGAGTTGCAGAGACATCTCCGGTGTGAGCGTGCCGGAAGTAGYGCTGTAGGCGATGTTTTCACCTGCCGTATTCCAGTCATAGCCAGCGGCCGTGATCCGCTCGAATGGATCGTGGCCGCTCAGATCAGTATGCGAAAAGTAGTCGTGGTCGATCATGTCCTGGCTATGCGCCCGCGCCACGCCGAGCAGCGTGTCGTTCATCGCCAGCGGCTGCTTCATCGCGGCGGAGATGGTCTCGTTGGCCGGGACCCCCTCATTGAGGCTTATGCCATATCGTGCGGCTTCAGCGGCCGGATCGAGCCGCGCGCGATTGATCAGTTCCAGGATTGCCTGCTCGACAGCACTCTGATTGGCCATGACTTTCCCCATCCAGTATTGTGCGAGTATTATTTTTAGGCAACATGCCGCCAAAACGCCAGCCGGCTGGAAGAAACCAGCTCAAAAGCCGTGCCATTCAACGCTTGAACGGGCTGCACAGCAGATATGCCCACGCAATCGCCGACGCCGTAATCGAGCGCCTGCGATTGCGTGGGGAGTTCTATCTTCGAGCGGATCAGACC
>NZ_JBFULQ010001366.1:0-591 GCF_054049815.1 Mesorhizobium sp. P5_C1
TCGTTCACCCGGGCGGCTTGTTCTTGGAGCGCATCGAGTTCATCGCCGGCGAGGTCGGCGCTTCGTTCGAGCGCCGCCTTTTTCTTCTCCAGCCCAGTTCGGCGACTGTTCAGGTAGGACTGCTGTCCTTCAATCAAGGTTCTGGCCTCTTCCTCGCCCACCAAGCCCGCAAGGACCGGCGGTACTTCGACTTGTGCGCTGCCTGCTTTCTCAGCTTTCAGCCCCGCAAGGGAGGCCAGGAGCAGTTTCTGCTCCTCACGCCCCGTTCGCAATAAGCGCAAAGTCTCCACGTCGCTGATATTCTCGCTGCTGATGGCTCCCTCGGGTGCCCGGTAGAGACCGCCAACCAAAGCTTCAGCCTGCAACACTGTGATCCCTGGATGCCATTCGACGGCTCCTGGTTTGCTTACGAAACCCGTGACGAAAAGCGGGCGATAGCTGATTATCTCGGCGGTGACGTAAGTCCCGTGGCTCGTGAATTCGGTCACGCGCCGCGTCAACTCCTGTTCCAATTGCGCCAAGGACATGTCGGCGACGTTTATTCGTCCGATAACAGGAACCGACAAGGTTCCGTCTGGGCTGATACGGTAT
>NZ_JBFULQ010001367.1:0-591 GCF_054049815.1 Mesorhizobium sp. P5_C1
TTGCGTGGCTTTTCAACGAGATTCACCGTCGAAACGGCGTAGGAAACATAGGTCGAACAGCCATGCGCCGAGAGACCAAGGAGGCTGAAAATATGCGTGTAGTAGGCTTCTGGCTCCATGAGGAGAAGCAAATGAGGGCCTGTCTGCAACACGCGGCGCCTTTCGAAATCCCTGCAGATTTCCGAGGCGGTGTCGGTCGACAACCCGTTTCGTGTCGCTGCCTTCCTGATGATGTCGAGTAGTTTGGTGAAGGCTCGAAGCCGGATTTCGGGCACGGGACCCGAAGCCGGCGCCGTAAACAGGCGAAACGCATAATCGCGGATCGGCCGGGAATGATAAGGTTTCATCCAGGGATAGAGTGCCTCCAGCGACCCCAGGACTGCCTGTTTCGCATCTACGCCTGCTGTTAGCTCTTCCACCTCACGATTCACCCTTTTCTTCCGGCTGACCGGCACCGACGCTCAAGCACGAAATACTGATGAGGAGCACCACTCCAAAGCTGAAGAAAATCGTCGAAGGAAATGCTCGATCTCCTACTGCGGCGGCGGTTCCAAAGACGAGTAATCCGAGCACCACGGCCACACTATGCAT
>NZ_JBFULQ010001368.1:0-587 GCF_054049815.1 Mesorhizobium sp. P5_C1
CAGCTCCACAGCGGTCACGCCCAGATCGCACGGATGGAGTCGGATCTCGTCGAGAGGGCTGAAGAGATTTCAGCCGCGCACGCGACTGTTAGTGCGCTGCAGACCGAGCGCGACAACGAGATCGCACGTGCGCTAGTGCTCCAGGAAAGAATGGAGCAAAGTGAACGGGTCGTTCAAGAGTTCAAGGACTCAACGAGTTGGCGAATAACCAGCCCCCTGCGAGCGCTGTCTGCGATTGTCACGCGGTTGCTGAAAAGGATCGCCGCAGTCTTTCGTTGAAAGCGAAATTCAATTGGAGAGAGGCGGGCTCTGCTCTTGGCCTCTCCATCGGTAATCCGTTTCTTCAGAACAGGGGCAACATCAAGCCACCGGATATGCTTTCTCATTCATGCGACGGCTGATCGTTCCAGTCGCGCCAACTTGTGGCGTTTGAGACGCACACCGGACCTATCCGGCGGTCCGCTTGCCAAGTCGTCGAATTTTTGTTGCGCAGTCTGGCGGTGTGTGCGAGGTGCCACCTACGCCAACGCAAGGCAATACGCAGCAAACGCAGGACTAATGTCGGCCACCGTTCGCACCCTCTCTGT
>NZ_JBFULQ010001369.1:0-587 GCF_054049815.1 Mesorhizobium sp. P5_C1
GTTAAAAAATGGATCCCTTCTTCCGTTGGCTTCCTGGCCGACTTGTGGCCGCCAAATTACGGTTTTTGTAACGATCACGGCCCGGTCTGCCTTTCCAAGGTGTCCAGCCGCGCGGACTGTCGGGGGCTTAACGGCCTAACGGTGGCGGGCCTCTTCAAGGCACGAGAAAGCGAGGTAGCCACACTCACGGCACTTGAGGAAGCCCTGGTCATCTCTCCACTGGTCAACCATGGGCTCCTGCCTTGCTCGCCATACCCAGCAGCGCGGACGTTGAGGCGTATCGTTTATAAGGGGCTGATACGTATCTAAGCGGGCACCCGCAGCGACCTTGTCGTCCAGATCGGATTCCAGTTTTGCCTTGGCTTCATCGTGCAGGTCCAGCCTGCGCCTGAGGTCTCCGGCCTTCTTCATCTCGTCGAAAGCCAACCGCTCGGCGTCGCGCATGAGGGTTTCCCTGAAGCCGACCATTGCTGATGGAGGGCAATGGCCACGCGGAATGCAAGATGGCCCTATGAGGTACACCCGAATGAGATACCGCGAGCCTCACGGTGGCGGGCTTTTCAATTCAATTCGCACAGGGCCATTTG
>NZ_JBFULQ010001370.1:0-587 GCF_054049815.1 Mesorhizobium sp. P5_C1
GATGAACTGGCGCAAGATCAAATGCTTTGACGAAAAGGAAATGGACATCATCGGGGTGAAGCGGGAAAGGGGCAAGCCAGCCATGGTTCTCATGGCCGAAAACGGTCGCTATGTCGGCGGGGCCGTTGTCACATTCAAGCATGACAAGCGCCAGCGGCTTTGGGATCGCGTGCAGGGTAAGGTGGGCGCCCCGCCGCCTGTAGCCCTGGCGAAGAAAAGCGCCGAATGGCTCAAGCCTGGCCTTGTCGGCCGCGTCAAGTTCCTGAAAGGCGAGGAGCAGCTTCGGCACGCATCGCTGCAGGATTTTTGGGAAAAAAGTTAGCTCTGGGGACCTAGGGGCTGCCAGAGTTTTGATTCTGTTCGGGTCTTGGCAGCGCCAGCTTGATGTCAAACGTTTCCGGCAAATTGGAATGGGTGCCGGTCCTCATTGAAGCCGTGGTCGCGGCATCGACTGGTAGAAGGATGACCATTCGCACTTTAGGTTCAGGCCTAAGCGGCCGGTCAAATAGAAACAACATGATTGCCAGCACGCACGTTAGAAGGGCAGCGGTTAAGACATTCGCTATGACCTCGCCGAATTGCATGCC
>NZ_JBFULQ010001371.1:0-586 GCF_054049815.1 Mesorhizobium sp. P5_C1
CGAAGGAATCGATGCGAAGCGCAACCGCGACTGGAAATCTACGTTCGATCGACGCTAGACGGCTGGGCTGGGACTTCAGTCTTAGTCCAGCCAATAGGCTTAATTGCTCRGYTGCTATTGTGCCCATAGTTTRGGCAGCGCGGGGGACGTCCAAACCAAAAACCCGCAKTGGCCGGTGTGGTCCGCCACCCCAAAGAGCCCAACCGCACCGGCCATTTCCCTAACAAGACGCGGCCGGGCGCCGACACCCTCAGACGCCTATGGTTTGATCGCGGAACCTCCGGGCTTACGCGCTCGATTGCCCATGCTGGCTTGATCCCCAGCACTCCATAAGACCCTGGCCCGCTGCCGAAAGGTGGCGGGCTCATTTGCCTGCAAGTTTGGTGGCAGCGTGCCAACCGCCCTGCTATGTTCCCGTCTGGTGGGTTAGTTGGGAGTTCCGATCATGGACACGGAAGAGATGCAGGCGATAGGCGACACCCTCACGCGGATCGTCACGCCAGAAATGACACCGAAGCAATTGGTCAAAGCGGCTCGGAAAGAGCACCCAAAAGCCTCGAAGAAGGATATCGCCAGGGCCGCATTC
>NZ_JBFULQ010001372.1:0-586 GCF_054049815.1 Mesorhizobium sp. P5_C1
GTGTTGGTCAACTCAAGCGCAGTATTGAAAGCGCCCCAGAACATGACGCCGCCAACGAAACCGCCGAGCGTCAGGAATGCGAGACTGAGGGTTGCGGCTGGGGCGGTGAGGATGCGCCCTGCCCACAGCGCAATTTTTTTTATCCGCTGCATGCCTACTCGCTCCCAGCGGGTTTGACACCCAACTCGCTCATGTCCTTGAAGAGGTTTTGGACAAGAGGCTGAACGTTGGMCTGTGGCACATGGCAGGCCGTGCAGAAGTAGCGTCGCGGCGAGACATCGGCGATCATCTGACCTTCGCGCGTCATGTAGTGGGTGACGCTGATCATCGGTGCGCCAGAACCTTCGGTGAACTCGCGCTTGTGGCACGAGAGACAGCGGTTGGTGTTGACCGACAATTGATAACCCTCGATCGAATGCGGGATCACCGGGGGTTGGTCAGGATAGGCGCGCATCTTGCGAATATCGTCGACGATCCATTTCGGTAGAGGTTGAGCGGGAACTGACTCCATAGGCGGAGTCGCCCCTGTCAGTTTCGAGGCCATCTGGGCGATCGCCGCGGTCCCTGTGAGAAGGATGGCAACGGC
>NZ_JBFULQ010001373.1:0-584 GCF_054049815.1 Mesorhizobium sp. P5_C1
ATATCGCGTTCTCGCAGTCGACATGGATCCCCAGGCGTCGTTAACAAGTCTGCAAGGAGCGTTACCCGGATTTGACTACCGAGAAGGTGACACCCTGTATTCGGCGATTCGGTTTGATGATCCGGTGCCAACGGAAAAGATCATTCATCAGACGCATATCATCGGATTCGATGTCATCTGCGCCGGTCTTGAGCTCACAGAATTCGAAACGGCAGTTACCCTTGAGATGCGCAAGAGCGGAGGAACCAGTTTCCTGCTTCGAGTGTCACAGGCCCTCGAACAGATCGTCGATAGCTACGATATCGTTCTTCTCGACTGTGCGCCCTCACTCAATTTCCTGACGCTTTCGTCACTCACTGCCGCTACCGGTGTCCTAATCCCGGTTCCAGCGCATATGCTCGATGTCGACTCCACAGGGAAGTTTTTGGAGCTGGCCGCATCTTATATGCAAATCTTGGATGAGGCTGGTGCAGGCGCACGTTGGGATTTCGCCAAATTCCTCATCACAAAGTTTGAGGCCAACGACCACCCGCAAGCCAACATGCAGGCCTTAATGCGCCAAGTGTTTGGCGAAGATCTACTTC
>NZ_JBFULQ010001374.1:0-583 GCF_054049815.1 Mesorhizobium sp. P5_C1
GCCCGATTCACTTCGCCATATCCGAGTTCCTTGAGTGGCAGCCCTCAAAGCGAGAAGGCCGATGCCGACCTCAACGGCGTCCATCCCGCCTGTATAGCCATGATCGATCCGCAGCCCACATGAGGCGCCAAAGCCTTCTTACTAACTTCGCCCGATGAGCTTTCTTCGGCAGGTCCAGTCATTCTATAGTCGCTCCCAGACGCAGCAATTTGTCTGAATCAGACAGGCAGTCCGAAGTTCCGGGTTGTGTGCATATAACATTTGAAATTGAGGGCAAGAACGACCGGTGGGATTCTTCCATTTTGACAAAGGAGGCCCGCCATGCCAGTTTTCGCTGATCCGGAACAACTCACCCTGATCGCTCAGGTTCTCGAAACATATTGCCTGCCGAGAAACATCGGCCGTGGCAGCGAGGTGTACGAGCATCTCGCTCGACGAGCCATCTGGCTCTATGAGAGTGGTGTGCGAAATCCTGAGACAATGGAGCGTGCTTTGCACGACGCGTCGGTGACTGGGTCAAATTCCGTTGTCCAACGTCGACGGCGGGTAGACAAGGAGAAGATCGAACGGGCAACGCGTGAAG
>NZ_JBFULQ010001375.1:0-580 GCF_054049815.1 Mesorhizobium sp. P5_C1
GCGCTTGACTATGCCCGTGATGGAATTCGCGTCAACGCCATCGCACCTGGCCCGACGCGGTCGGAAATGTTCGATGCTTGGAAGCCATCTGAAGAGGATCGCGAGCAACTCGCAGAGGCATTCCCGATGAATTATGTCGCGCACCCTCAGGACATGGCTCGCGCAGCGCTATTCCTGTTGTCGGATGAATCGCGCTGGACGACGGGCGCTATTTTACCTTGCGAAGGCGGTAGAAGCGCTGTCTAGAAAGCCTTAACTAGGACGTCTGCACCGCGTTCGCCGCCAACACCTCCATTCCGACTGGAATTTTACGACCAATTCTCCGGGCCGTTTCAGTTAACACTGATCGGTGCTTGAGCAGTTCCACTGTCGAGAGCCGGCTGGCCGGTGCAAGTATGCTAAGCGTGGCAACCAGCGAACCATCCCCATCGCGAATAGGAACCGCAATTCCCCGCACGCCTTTCTGGTAACTTTGGTCGGCAACTGACAGCTGCTCTTGCCGTACCTTGGCCAGCTTCTCCGAAAAATCGTTGATGTCTGGCGCGGGAAATGCCGGATATGCGCGGGCTGCCTCCTCGAC
>NZ_JBFULQ010001376.1:0-579 GCF_054049815.1 Mesorhizobium sp. P5_C1
TCGCTTTACTATCGGTCATGGTCGCCTCCGGACATCAAGTCCGAGAGTTTCCGCCAGTTCAAGAAGCTGCTCCGGAAGGTCGGCGCGTTTCCGTGTGCGGCCTCAAGACGGCGTTCCAGATAGGACTGGGCCCAACTGGCGATGGTGGTCAGCACAATGTACCAGATGCTGGCTACGACGAGTAGTTCGAGGACCAGGAAATTCATTGAATAAAGGTTCTGGGCCTTAGTCAGCAGATCGCCGCCGGCGATCACTGACACTAGCGCTGTGGTTTTTAACATCGAAATGAGCTGATTTCCGGTTGGCGGAATTATGATCCGCATGGCTTGGGGGAGAACGACCTCCCACAGCGTTTTCATCCGGGTGAACCCCAGCGCTTGCGCGGCTTCCAGTTGTCCTCGATCGACGGAAAGCAGTCCTGCTCTAACGATCTCGGACATGTAGGCTCCTTCGTTGAGGCCCAATCCAAGCAGCGCTGCGGTAAAACCTGTAATGACGGCGTTTGTTGGCACGCTGTATAACGTTGGACCCCATGGAATTGTGATCGTGATGCTGGGGAATATCAGGGAAATGTTAAAC
>NZ_JBFULQ010001377.1:0-576 GCF_054049815.1 Mesorhizobium sp. P5_C1
AAATGGTGGATCGATGAAAATGTAATCGACAGAATTACTTGGCAGCGATGTCGCGCTGAAGCTGGATGTTGCTATGATGGAGGATGCGCGACTTCCGCGACGAAGTTGTGCCAAAGCCCGAACGACCATCGACCTCTTCTCATTGAAAATGTTCAGCCAGCTTTGCTCGCCTTGAAGTGATGGGACGTACATCGTCCCGCTGGTCCAGCCCTTCATTGGACCGGTCGACTTGTCCACCCACGCTGGAACACGGAACCGGGACATAATGGTGGCTACTGGAAATCCATCGAGGAGAATGGCCAGCAATCCCGGATCCTTGATGCGTGAATAAAACGCCGATAGAACCCAAAGGCTGCGCTTTGTGAAAAAATGATGTGCGTGGGTCAGCCCTATTGCATCGTTTCGCCTTGTCTCCCGACCTTCCATGAGTCTATTTGTTGGGTACCAATAAGGAATATCCATCTTTTCAATTTCGGCGATCAAATCCGTATCGTATTTATCGGGAGTCTTTTCTGCGCGTTTCCCGTCTACCGTATAGTTAATAAGGACAGGAACGCGCTTCGCATGACGCAAAGT
>NZ_JBFULQ010001378.1:0-576 GCF_054049815.1 Mesorhizobium sp. P5_C1
GTTTCCTGCTTTGCCATAAAACCGTGATATCAGAATTCTTGCTCTTACGGAAGCACTAGAGCCTGACACTAAATCGAATTGGCGAAGATCCGATGTCGAACACCATTGTTCGCAAGGCACTCGGCCCGCTGCCCCATCAGCGGCGGGTGGTGGTGCACTCGGCAGGGCTCGAACCTGCATCTGCCCGGGAAGGTCCCGCTCTGTCCTAGATTGAGCTACGAGCGCCAATTTTGGCACGCTAGTAGAACGGGCTCATTCGATCAAATTAGCGATTGGGATAGCCGGCACATGCATTGGAAGTAGGTCGAGGTGGGAGGCCGAGCTACCCTCTGTATCGCCCTTTCTCGCACCAATATCGAACAACGACACCGGGTTGCGCCCGAAACAGACTGGCCGCAAGTTGACAATTCTCTCTGTTGTACGCCTCCGCCTCGGTCGCATCGAACGTGGCCACATGGATACGCATTTCGGCGGCAGCGGAGCTTCGGTACAGCGTATAGGTTTTGGAGTCATCAGCCTGGGGCGCGCAGCCAGCCAAGGCCGAAACCACCCCCAGAGCAAGGAACAACCTCATTT
>NZ_JBFULQ010001379.1:0-576 GCF_054049815.1 Mesorhizobium sp. P5_C1
GAATTTTGATCGCGGCCAGCTTGCATGCTGTGGCCGCACTCTATCATCACTTCATCCGCCGCGATGCAGTTCTGACAAGGATGCTTCCCAAGTCCAATTGAGGCGAGACTCGGCGCCACTGGCAGGCGCCAGGACGCCGGGGAGGCGTCGGCGGCGTGGAGACTCGGCAAGGGGGACGCTCGCTGGCGGAGCCCTATGGGCTCCAAATTTTTCCGACGGGACCATTTCGCCGCCCGCACTGCTTCGATCCGCGGGCTTTTCATTCGATGCTTGGCGCGGGCGGGTTCGTCCGCGCCTCGCGCATATGCTTGAAGCGCAGGAAGGCCTCGCCGCATAATCGCCGCGCACGCGACGGACCATTGGTGTGCAGGAGTAAGCTCGATCTCCTGCCCCGAGCGTGACCTTGCTGGAATCGCGGCTCGAATGCGGAAAATCATAGGTGGGGATCGAGACGCTGACGAAGTCCTCATCGACCCGCCGTCGCACCGTGGCGGTCACCGCAACCTCTCCAATGCCTATTTTCACGCGCCGTGCGGAAGATTCTGGAGCGGTCCCCGGCCTCGTCAAGAGGTTGCT
>NZ_JBFULQ010001380.1:0-574 GCF_054049815.1 Mesorhizobium sp. P5_C1
GAACTATTGGTTCGCGCTCAATGAGGACCGCCCGCTGTTCTTCTTCGCTGGCCTCTGGACGCCATGGCATGGGGTACGCAAGGTCAAGGACGGTCCCGGCGACTTCGAGCTTTACGGTTTCATGACGACCGCGCCGAACGCCCTCATCAAGCCCATCCACGAAAAAGCCATGCCGGTGATCCTGAGGACGCAGGAGGAAACCGAGACGTGGCTGACAGCGCCTTGGTCGGAAGCGAAGCGGCTGCAGCGCACGGCCCCGGACGATGCCCTGGTGATTGTCAAGAAGCCGGCCACGCAGATCAAGTTTCCGCAGCAGGCACCGCAGGCTCCGGCTCAGGGCTCACTGTTCTAGGCGGTGTGGACAAATTCCGCATACCACCGTGGCCCCCAGCGCCCCCTGGGCCGGCAGGGGCGAGGCGCGAGGCCGACGACGGAGTGGACCTCAAGGCCGAGCAACGCTGCCAAGGCCGCCGCTTCGATCGGGACCTTGGCCGATGAATTTTCGAGGAGGGTTTGAGCTTCTTGTTCGTTCCTTCGTCACTACGGCGAAACCCGAACCCTCCTCAATATACAC
>NZ_JBFULQ010001381.1:0-573 GCF_054049815.1 Mesorhizobium sp. P5_C1
AGGCGGAGGCGACCGTTCGGCAGCAGTCCGCCTATCGTCTGGCCGCCTGCCTGGGAAACGGGTGCGTGTTGTTCGCCTTCCGCGAGGAGAGCAGTTCGATCGCTCGACTGGCGGATGAACTCCTGCCGCTGGCGCAGGAAAACGGTTTCAATCTCTGGGCAAGGGTGGCGCGCTTTTTTGGTGGCCTGGCTGCATCGAGCCTCGATGACAGTCTGGTGGGTAGCCATATGATGGCATTGACCGAGAGTGATCTTGAAGATGAGGAGGTCGACAAATCGTGTTATTTAGGCTTGCTCGCCAAAGCTTTCATGAACTCCGGGCAATTCAGTATAGCGGCAGTGACCGTTGAGAAAGGTCTGCGCGAAGCCGAAAAGATTGGCGAGCATTACTTTACAGCCGCGTTGCTTCGCATTCGCGGTGAGATCGAACTTGCAAATGGAGCAGGAGACAGAGCGGCGGAGGCTTCTTTCCGCGAGGCGATTGCCTTTGCCAGACAGCAGAACGCCAGGAGTTGGGAGTTGCAGGCGACCAACAGTCTGGCGAAGCTGTTGCGGTCACAGGGTCGGTTCGAAG
>NZ_JBFULQ010001382.1:0-573 GCF_054049815.1 Mesorhizobium sp. P5_C1
ACCAGAGCCCGACTGACAAGCCGAAGCCAACCGGTTTCGAAAAGCCTGACCCGGATCGGGAAGGCCCTCGGCAGCAACAATCGCCTGTAGACCGTCATCGTCTAACTCTCCGGGCGCCGCTCGCCCGCGGATGGACGTGTATCAGGCCAGTCTAATATATTCGGCGCGGCGGAGCCATAGGGTTCTAGGTTTTACGCGCGTCGAAGTCGCGCGAGGTGTCCTGTGTCACGCCCAGCAGCAGCACCCGCACCACGCCAGTAGCCGCTCGCTGTCGCTTCGCGATCGAGCCGCGGCTCTTGTCCGCAAAAGGGGGGATGACATCGGGCCTCGGCTCGTGTTGGCGGTCTTTACTATGGCTATCGAAAGAATCGCAGCCGATAGCGTGACGACCTCGCATGATATATAAAGATTGTCTAATGTGCGTGCTGTTCGCCGGGGGGCAAATTCGGGCATGTCCAGTTCTACAAGCCGAAAGGTGCTGTCGAGGAGCGTGGTCGAAATGGGCCTCTTCTCCGCAGTGATGAACACCCTCGTGTTAATTCTGCCTCTCTATATGCTGCAGGTATATGATCG
>NZ_JBFULQ010001383.1:0-573 GCF_054049815.1 Mesorhizobium sp. P5_C1
GCCGAGAGTTGTCTTCCCCGAACCGGGTCTGCCTTCCACTAGGTGAGAGCGGAATTTGGCGTACCCGCCGCGTAGAACATAGTCGAGCCCTTCAACGCCAGAGGCGATTGGTGAAGCGTCATCGTTTTCCACGTTGCCTCCTCGTCCTTTTGTGAACAGCGTAACGACCGGTATTTTTAATGGTTCCACTCTGCCGGCTCGGAACCGGTCGCGTTGGCCATATCGTGGGCGCGGTAATCTGGTTAGCAACATGCAGTGGGTCTCAGCCGCGTTTAGCGGCGACGACCGTCAGTTCGCCGCCTGCGTGTTGGATGGGGCATCTTCCCGTGCCGGATGGCACATTTCTCCGACGCTCTCCCTACCGTAATCGATAGCCGCCACCCGGCTCAGGCCGGACGCATACGACAACCCAGCCGTCACCACCGAACAGATCAGCGAGAAGGTTGGCAGCGTGTCGACGTATTCTYCGACGTCATTCCAAAGTCCATCACGAGGGTCTTGGTGCCCTCAAACCTCTTGATGTGGGTGACTGGCTCGTAGGAGAGGCAAGCGACATCGGCGCCGGGATCGGAA
>NZ_JBFULQ010001384.1:0-571 GCF_054049815.1 Mesorhizobium sp. P5_C1
ACGGCGCGTGCCAGAATGGCGCYTCAAGAAGAGAACGTTTGAGGTTCCGTACCTCATGAAGCTCGGCAACATTGGTCGCCAGGAAGCGCTGGCTTTGATCGCCAGGCATGGTGGGGACAGAGACGAAATTACTGCCGAGCTGTTTTCGCGGAGAGGTCGATCTCAATAGCTTTCACAACTAGGTTGGACCCATGACCCACCGAGCGTTCGCCGAGAAACTCGAGGTTGCTGCTGCACATATTTCGGATGTCTCGCGCGGACCTGAAAGTCATGTTGATGAATGCAGCCCTGCGGCTGAGGAACACCTCGGGCCTTGCCTTGGAAGCCGAGGTTGACGAGGCGGTCGACTTGTTGGCGGCGCAGTTGAAGCTTTCGCGGCCTGAAGTGTTGCAAACAATCGTGCGAGATTGGTTGGTCATTGCGGGCCGGCTGGGTGCCGATGCCTTTGATGAGGAGAGCGAGACTGATGGACTGGCCTAGGCTCGGGACCCGCGACGCTCGCTGACTTTATCGCTCTTCGAACTTCGAACTCGCGCGCTTCGATCAGCCGGCGGGCCGCAATGTGTCAAGC
>NZ_JBFULQ010001385.1:0-568 GCF_054049815.1 Mesorhizobium sp. P5_C1
TGCCCGAACTGGTAGGCGAGCTTGGACCAGTCGCGCTCGAGGTCGAGTGTCTCGACAGCGTCGACGACGCGGCGGCAATGCTCGATGTAAGGCCGTCCGGTCTTATCGCGTGTGCTGCGTGAACTTCCTCCGCAATCTTGGCTACCCGGTAGAAAACGCTCATCGCGCTGTCGCTGCCTTGCCAGAGCTAACTATTCAATGACGTGTGGGGTATGCCGCTTGTCCTCGGCAGGTTCGACATCGATACGGGCCTTTTCCGGATCGAAAGTGCCGTGACGCGCGATCGCCCGAGCGGCGGAATCCGGTGTTTCATATGCCCACATGAAGTCGTCTGAAGAACTGCCGACGGCGTGGACGCGCCAGTAACTCGCGGTACCTTTGAGCGGGCTCTGTCTAATTGTGTTGGTCTTCTCGAAAAGATCGAAATAGATGTCCTCGAAAGGGACATAGAATACCGGCTCCTGCCCGTCTTCCCGCAACACCTTTGCCCGTTCGCTGGCAGCAACTATGGCATCTGAAAATCGTACCGTCACCGTGCCAGCAAACGGTTCTATGGCGAGTCCACCAG
>NZ_JBFULQ010001386.1:0-567 GCF_054049815.1 Mesorhizobium sp. P5_C1
GAACATTAGAGGCAGCTAATAGTTCTTTAGTCAGCAGGGGCAAACCAACACCCCAAGTCGCATAGCGCTCAAACCGGGAGAAATATCATGCAACGGCTTATGTTCACATCAGTTGTAATCGCTTTGTCGGCTGGGCTGTCGTTGTCACAAGCCGCCACGCCCGTTCAACAAAAACACGGTATCAGAACAAATTATGGTGCGGCCGGCGGCATGAAGGTCGACCCCACCATAACGGGCGGCACGTCGAAACCGAATGCGGCAAAAGATTGTGCCACCGGCCAGCAGACCGGCAGTGCACAGTCTTCGGCGCCTGGCCAGGCGACAGTCGACGCGAAGGGTGCCGCCGCTGGCCAGATGGAAAAGACAGTTGCGCGCTGCTGAACCATCGCCGCGCGCTTCAAGCAGATCGGTGCGGATCGAGGAGGAGAAGCCGGGTCTGATCGGGCCGTGTAAAGCACCTACGCGGCGAGGAGGATCTGCGGCATGCCTCGCTGCAGGATTTCCGGGAAGAGACGAGCTAGCGCGAAGCACATGTCAAGTCTACCGGGATCGAACAGAGTGGAACCT
>NZ_JBFULQ010001387.1:0-567 GCF_054049815.1 Mesorhizobium sp. P5_C1
CGAGATGGCGGTGTGGGCCGAATAGCCATCGCATGTCATCTGGCAGCGCTGCGTTGCTTGCCCATTTKGGGCGTTCCCATCGTCGCTCATAAGGATTGTGCTTTTCGGCTGCTCTGCTAAGAACGCGCCGCACAAGCGACTCTGACGGCAATTGGGGCGTCGCCAAGTGGTAAGGCATCGGTTTTTGGTACCGACATTCCCAGGTTCGAATCCTGGCGCCCCAGCCATACTTTTCCGGGTCCATCCTGGAACATCACCCATCTCGAATAGGCAGCAGCGATTGGCCAATGGCAAAGATGCGTGGTCCAGTTCACACTTGTGACATGACAGCCGCCGGACCGGCTGCCGTCATCAATCTAGGTGATTTTCCTAACGCGCGACCTGCGCTAAAATATCCCCTTACCTAAGTTGAGACCCGTCGTGGCCAGGACCGACAAGCGCCCATTCAACGTCAACGTCTTCCTCAATACGGTCGACGGCGGGAGGACTGTGGCGACGTATCGCAAGAATGAGACTGTCTATTCGCAGGGCGACCCGGCGGATTCCGTCTTCTACATCCAGAAGGGC
>NZ_JBFULQ010001388.1:0-565 GCF_054049815.1 Mesorhizobium sp. P5_C1
GTTTACTACTCATCGGAAATCTTTCTTCTCGGCGCCGAATTCACTCGCGCCTATTCCGTTCGACATGGCAGCAGGTCCGACCTGAAGGGACTGGTCCATAGTGATTCCCCTGCACACCGCCCCATCCCATTTCGCGCAGAGCAAAAGTCGAACTCCGCTGGCGTGGTCGCGCTATTAGCGGTGGCATGCGCGAGCGCTACCTTGACCGCCCTTATGCTGGGTCTTCGACGCCCGTAAGATGTTTTGTCGACGCCGAGGGGGCAAAGTCCGGATGGCAGGCGTAGCCTGCTTGGCCAGGTCACGAGCGGGGACGGCTCTGCATTGAAGGTCCGATAAGCCAGCCCAAGGCGCAACAACCGACGATGGAACCATATTCAAACTAAAGCGTTTTCGGCGTTGCGGCGGAATATCTCATTGGCCGCGGGGGCAATTTATCCAACATTGAATCCACTAGGCTGGGGAGTGGCGCTGTGACAGTGCAGGCATCCAAAAAACAGTTGGACCGTCGAAGCATCCTCAATTCTCTAAAAGCTTTCCGGCGCGGTGACTTTTCCATCCGCATCGA
>NZ_JBFULQ010001389.1:0-562 GCF_054049815.1 Mesorhizobium sp. P5_C1
CCCACTGGTTGAGGGGACGAAGCAGGATCCCTTTCTTGCGCACAAAAAAAGCCTGCAGCCTTGGGTAAAAGGTGACGGGCTGCTCGGAAGACGCCAGCAGAGGGACGTTAGCTGGCTCAGTAACTTTCTTCCGAAAAGTGCATGCTTTCGGCAGTTGTTTATATGGAACAAATACCGGTGTTGCGCGTAGTGGTGCGCACACTGGGGACATTAACAAATGCATGTCGGGGCGGTTCTTGTCGTTGAGGATGAGCCCCTAATCCTGCTCGATCTCGAATCGGCATTGGAGGAAGCTGGCTTTGAAGTGGCGTCGGCCCGAGATGCCGCCGAAGCTATAACGGCTTTCGATGCATCTCCTGACAAATTTAAGGGCCTCATTACAGATATCCGCCTAGGGGCAGGCCAGTCCGGTTGGGAGGTGGCTAGGCATCTGCGGCAAGCCAACTCCATTCCCCACGTGATCTACATCAGCGGCGATAGCGGCATTCATTGGGGCGCTGAGGGCGTGCCTAATAGCGTGATGATCACGAAGCGGTTGGTTTTGTCCAGATCATCACGGCTC
>NZ_JBFULQ010001390.1:0-561 GCF_054049815.1 Mesorhizobium sp. P5_C1
GAATATCCCATTCCCTGGCCGGCGCGTCAGAGCCGAACCGATCGCGCAGGTTCACAGGTCGAGCGGCTGTCTATGGTTGCAGGGCGCGAATGACGGCGCGCGGTTTGATATGGCGCAAGGACGGTGGGGGACGTTCATGAACGGGATAGTGACGGGGATGTAGAGCGCCTCTGCTGCCGTCCCGAGTCATGAAAAGCATATCGAGAAGGGCAGCGTTCGGGCTCGCTGCGGCAATATTGATGGCCGGCAGTGCCGGCGCCGTCCAGGCCGCTTCGCTTGTCCAGATATCGCTGTGGGACAAGGGCGCGAGCACTGAGATGGCAATGGGGCTCGCCTATGCAACACAACGACTCGACATCGCCAAAGCGACCATGGGCATCAAGGCTTTGCCCGGCGCGGTGAAGGCCGGGGAGGTCACATTCAATGTGAAAAATGACTCCAAGGACACAGTTCACGAAATGATCGTGATGTACCTTGCCGATCCCGGCAAGCCGCTTCCTTACCTTGAGGCCGAGAACCGGGTCGACGAAGACAAGGCTGGCGACAAGGGCGAAGTTTCGG
>NZ_JBFULQ010001391.1:0-560 GCF_054049815.1 Mesorhizobium sp. P5_C1
GCGGCCGGTACGTTGAAGAAGTTGAGCCTGGAGCTCGGCGGCAAGAACGCGCTTGTCGCGTTTCCCGACGCTGACCCGGCCAAGGTCGCCGCGGGAGCCGTCCAAGGAATGAACTTCACCTGGTGCGGCCAGTCCTGCGGATCCACATCGAGGATATTCCTGCATGAGTCCATTCACGATGCGGTCGTCCAACAAATAACCGCGGCAGTTTCCAAGTTTTCCTATGGTGTTCCCACCGACCCGACAACTGAAATGGGCTGTTTGGTCAGCCAGCAGCAATTGGAGAAAACTGAGAGATATGTCCGGTACGGACACGAGGACGGCGCCACCCTGATTGCAGGCGGTCTCGCGCCTGCTGATCCGAAATTCTCGGGCGGCTTCTTCTATCCACCGACGGTCTTCGTGAATGTGCATCCCGCAATGAGGATCGCCCGCGAGGAGATTTTCGGACCAGTGATGTCGGTGATCAAATGGCAAGACGAGGAGGAGATGTTCGAGGCCGTCAACGACTCCGACCTCGGCCTTACCGCCTCGATCTGGACCCGCGATCTATCAACCGC
>NZ_JBFULQ010001392.1:0-559 GCF_054049815.1 Mesorhizobium sp. P5_C1
GGATGACACGTATGGCGAGGCCAGGCGGTTCTTCAAACTAAGCGACTGGCAACTGCACGAAATCGTCTGCGATTGTCATGTCGGCGCAACCATGAAAGCACATTGGGCTGCCGCGCGGGTTCGCACAGCGCTTGGAGGAAACGGATTCTTTGCATGGCTGAGGCAAAGGATCATGTACTGAACTGGCCAGTTTGAGGTGAGGATCGTCACCTGTCCGGACCTCGATACGATCCCCACCTGACCGGTTTCGGTCAAGCTGAAGACGGCGTAGGTTGCCGGGGCAACATCTTCGTAGTCATAGCTGTCGCCGCTTGGGACAAACCAGACGGAGAGCGTTCTGGTTGCCGGATCGTATTTGGTATTTCGGATCACAGGCGACGGCATTTTGGGCACCCGTTGCACGCGTTGCTCTGCACCACCTACCCTGTGGATAGACCCCAAATACGCCCATCATTCCAAACATCCGCTTGCAAGAAGCCCTAGACTGGGAATCTAGGGGAATCGGGTGGATGTCGAGCAAGCCGAGTAGTCGCGTCGTGTTGTGCACGCTGCTGGCGAT
>NZ_JBFULQ010001393.1:0-559 GCF_054049815.1 Mesorhizobium sp. P5_C1
GGTCGATCAGAGCTTGTGCCAGGTCTGGCTCTTGCAGATCAGTCCGCCAAGCACGCAGCCGCTCATCTTGAGCGAGGTGCCCGACAATGTCGCCTTGCCTGAATAGGTCTTGTCGTTTGCCGGATCGGTGATGTTGCCGGCATATTTGTTGTCGCCGGCGGCCTTGAGCGAGCCGATGGTCTTGCCGGCAAATTTGCCGGACTTGAGCGTGATGGAAAACGTGTCGCTGCCCGCGATGGCTGCGGTATCTCCCGCCTGTGTCTTCCAATTGCCTTCGATAGGATCGGCGCACGCCGCACCCGCCATGATCAATGTGGCCGCCAGGGCCAGGCTCACTTTTCGAAACATGGTCTTCCTCCCTTTGGATATCCGGCCGACGCTCCGCCCTCGCCGGTCTGCCGCTTACGCAAACGTAAGCTAATCCAGCTCCCGGCAAAACAAAAGTGGTGCCGCCGCGTAAGATTCCGGGATTCTGAAGGCGGCCACGCGGGCCGCACGGGCAAGAAAGGAAAGCATCCGCGGATCGTGTTTGTTTCCCGTGGTTAGCGGAGTGTTGATC
>NZ_JBFULQ010001394.1:0-559 GCF_054049815.1 Mesorhizobium sp. P5_C1
GCCCAATAGGGCACGTAGAGGTGCTTTTCGCTCGCGGCTGTATCCGGTCGCACCCGAAACACGTACGCACGATCACCCAACGCTGAAGCGTACTCGCCGTGCGGGTCGATGACAACGATTCTCGCATTGGGGAAACTCCCAGACGAGGCGGCTTCGAGCAACACCGCTACCAGGTTGGACTTACCGGAGCCAGTCGAACCGACGATGGCACTGTGTCGGCTTACGAGTCCCGGAATACTTACGTCCGCGCTAATTCCTGAAGCGCCCGCTATCTGACCTACTGAAATGGTGCCCTTCTTACCTTGGGACCAACCATAGATGACTTCCAGATCATCCTTTGTAACCAAGTGCACCTCGTCACCCACAGTTGGGTACTGGCCGACACCTCGTTCAAACCGCTTCCCCATCGCCTCTCCGAACAACACAATGGTCATCCACCGAAAACCTGAGAGTTGAGAAGCTCCGTCGAGGTCGAGAGGTGTGTTGAGTGGCGGCTCTGGCACTCCGCCGGGGGCGGCATCAGCACCAATCTGCGTGCAAACCGCATATAGGTGAGTGT
>NZ_JBFULQ010001395.1:0-556 GCF_054049815.1 Mesorhizobium sp. P5_C1
CGCCATTGCCTGGGAGGCCACACGGGGCGACGAGCCATTACCGGTCTTCACCAGGCAATGGCTGAGCCGGGCCACCGCAGCCGGAAAATTCGGCGTGGATGAGACGGCATCCGCCGTGAAGGACCTGCTCTCCAGCGATGCCGTCAAGGACGCGGCCGGCGAGCTCGTCGGCAGCATTCCCGGTATCGGCTTCGCGCTGAAGCGCATCGGCAACTGGTCGATCGAAAAGGGCAAACGCTTCTATCTGGAAAAAACCAAGGAAGCCTTGAAGGAGCTTTACGATGGTGGCGAACTCAAAAAGCCATATGAGCTATCCCGGCTTCTTCCCTGGATGCTGGCGCAGGATCTGAACGCGCATCTTCGCGAAAATCCGGTTGAGCGTTTCGTGCTGTTCGTCGACGAGTACGAGCGTGTCTTCGACGAGGCAGGAGCCGGTTCGAAGTGGGAAGAAAATCCGTTCGATGGCCATATGCGGGTGCTGCTTGCCGAGACGAACGGACTGCTCACCGTCTTCTTTTCGCGCGAGCAACTGCCGTGGAGCCGCGAACCCCAATGG
>NZ_JBFULQ010001396.1:0-555 GCF_054049815.1 Mesorhizobium sp. P5_C1
GTATGAAGGTTAAAACCTCCAGAGGGGAACGCGTCGGACGAATGGGAGGAAACATTCGACGCACCGCGCATATAGGTGAGCAAGGTGACACTTCAACGACATGCTGGTAGGCCACCAGCCTTCATCATCTTGRTGCACTGAAGCTTGCGTGCAGTATCCGGTGCAGAGCTAATCGCCGCGCAGCATCTTTGCTTCAGGCGCGGCTGCCGCGAAAGCTTTTCGAGCAACTGGTGGATAGGCCAGACCACGCAATACCTGCAGACAGGCGTCCATCGCTAGCTTCCGTTTCTCGGTCGGACGATGAAGATCACGCAGCAAGATAACGGCTGCATCACTAACATCAAACACGATGCGCTCTAAGCGATGGCGGCTAACCTGAACAACGACCCCGCCTCTGCGATCGTGAAATCTCAACGCAATGCCCGCCTCGGCGTGGCCCGTGCCAGCCTCATATGTCGCCGTCGCCTATACTTGCACTTTTCCACTGCCCGGCTTGCAGGCAGCCAGCCACTGCATGGCGGAAACTGCATCTTCCAATATGGCGGCCCGTTTCGC
>NZ_JBFULQ010001397.1:0-553 GCF_054049815.1 Mesorhizobium sp. P5_C1
CGTCAAGTCCCATCAGCCTGGAATAGCCGACCACGTCGGCGGCCAATATTGCGGTCAGGCGTCGTTCCATTGCTAACTCGCAAGCTCCAGCACCGTCTGCCAGCGCGGAAGGCTGTGCAGCGGATCAAAATCCGAGTCTTGCAGAACCCACGCTTTCATCTCGTGGTTGGCGCGCGGCATCACGCTTTCGAGCATGTCGAACGTCCGGTCGAAATCTCCGAGGAAGCAGTGGAAGCAGGCAAGGTTGTATTGGGTCAGGACATCGTCGGGGTCGATCGCGAAAGCGCGCGCGGCCCACTCCTTCGCCCGATCGAACTCGCCAAGTCCGGCGAGCGCGTTGGCGCCGAGGTAGGCAGGCCGGGGATTTTCCGGATTCCTTGCAAACTCGCGCTCGGCTCGCTCAACACCCCTGCGAGCAGTCTCCCTTTGTTCCTCATGCCGTCCCAACGTGCGATAGATCTGAATTAGCAAAAGCAGGGATTGGTAGTCGTTGGGGTCTATCTCGGCGGCGCGCTCCCAGTGGACGGCGGCCTTTTCGAGCTTTCCCCGCGCA
>NZ_JBFULQ010001398.1:0-546 GCF_054049815.1 Mesorhizobium sp. P5_C1
GTTCCAGATGGTGAGCGCGATGACCCCGCAGGAAATCCTTCGCGCCGCAGCCACCCACAACGGTGAACGCTCGGTCGTCTTGATCGATACGGAAGGCACCACAAACGATAACCTCATGGCTGGGCTCTTCGCCGCCGATATTGTCGTCGTGCCGGTCTATTTTGCCCTCGACGATGTGACCGCCGCCATCCAGATCACCGACCACTACATTCCGCTGGCGGTCGAGAGCCGGGGGAGACCGCTGCCTGCGATATTCGTGCTGACCAAGCAGACCATCATCGATGGCAGGGCGCGAGCCCTGACCGAACTGCGCGCCATCATCCAGGCCAACGGCACGCCGATTGCAGAACACGTCCTGCACAATCGCGTTGCCTACCGTGACCTCCAGACCGGGCAGACCCTTTACAGCCCCGATGTGCCCGATGCGAAGGCGATTGCCGAAAGTGAAGGGGTCTTTGGCGACCTTCTGCAAACCTTCATCGAAGCCACAAGGAACGCGGCATGAGCGAAGAAACCGCACCGAAACCCGGTGACGACAAGAAAGCC
>NZ_JBFULQ010001399.1:0-545 GCF_054049815.1 Mesorhizobium sp. P5_C1
ATACAGGGGCCTATATCGCCAGACTCTCGATGCGACTCAGCAAGTCACGCGGATGACATGCCTTGCCTGAACAGTGCAGACGACCAGACGGCGTAGATCGGTGTCAGATGGCTATGATAACAACTGGCCGCGATCTCTCTGACTTCGGCATCATCCGACCCTTCGGCCATTGCCAGGAGCTGCTCGTCGACCACATAGCGTGGCCTGACTGCGACGGCTGCACCGAAGCGCCGCACAAGCGCGTCCGGATGATCGAGCAGCCACCGTATCCCCTTGGTCGTTGCCCTGAAGTGCTGACCATGAGCCTTTGCCAGGATCGGGAAGGCCGAGTCCGGACGCAGCGTGGCAGCATTTTCCACCGCGAGCCGTAACTGCCACCGGCCCGCGAACCGGATGAACTCGGTTGCTCTCCATCGAACGCCGGCATGCTCGTCATCCAGCCGCAGCATGACGCGACCGAGAATGGCGCCATCCGCAGGCGTCGTGCATCCCAGAAGCGCCTCGATTGCGTCGAACCGGATGCCCGAAACTTCACTGTCGAGCAG
>NZ_JBFULQ010001400.1:0-545 GCF_054049815.1 Mesorhizobium sp. P5_C1
ACGCAATTCATTTTGTAGACGCAATTCATTTTGTAGCTTATTTTGGAACTGATCTCGGCCACCAAGAAAGCGGCGGCGGCCTGGGTATGAAGATTGTCGGACGTCAGCAGCGGCCGAAGATTTTCGAACGGAAAGCCTCTATGAAATTCCGATTGAAGAGCGAACGTCAACGCACTGTCGCCTTCGAAGCCGGGCTCCAGCAACTTGCTCATGATGTCTTGGGGGGTCATTGGAATGGGTGGCGCGTCCACCCGCAATGTTGAATGACGGCTTGGTAGCTTGGCGTCCGCCCGGCGTCAAGAAATCTTAGCAGATGCCTTCGCACGTATCGGGTGGCTCGCGCGCGCCCAACTTGCGATCAACATCCCGATTGCCGGCGCCGCTGGCGAAGAAAAGGATGCAGAAGATGCTTGCACTCGCCAACAAGATCGCCATCGTCACCGGCGCCAGTTCCGGCATCGGCCGCGCCACCGCGAAACTGTTCGCCGAGGAAGGCGCCAAGGTCATCGTCGCTGCCCGCCGTCAGGCCGAGCTCGATGCGCTGG
>NZ_JBFULQ010001401.1:0-544 GCF_054049815.1 Mesorhizobium sp. P5_C1
CTAGGGGACTTCAGTCTTAGTTGAGCTATTGCTAATATGCGTTTAGCTTAGGCAATGCGGGGGGATCCCAAAAGACTGACCCGCAAGTGGCCTGTGCGGCTCGCTTCACCCAAGCATCCCATGCACCGGCCAATCCCCCCACACGGTAGGCACCAGGCTGCCAAACTGGCGCTCGGTAGCTCAAACAGGGAGCGCGGAGGCTCAAATGGCCGGCGATAAGCGCAGGCAGGATGCTATTCACGACCATCAGGTCGAATACTTCGCCTCGGAGAACGGTTTGGATGGGGACCTGGCTTGGGAGTTGATCCTAAAACACGGCAACAGCCGCAAAGCCGTGATTAAAGCTGCACAGGGTTTGAAAGGTGATGTCAGGCAACACGCGGCCGACCAGTCCTCACTTCCCGCTAGAGTCCGCGCCCGGTGACAAGGTGCGCGTCGACGCCGAAGGTGAAGCGCTAGGCTTTCTCATCGTTTCGCAAATTAACCTTGACCGAAGGAGGCAGTCATCTATCGCCAGCCATCACTTGCGTGGTTACTAATATAA
>NZ_JBFULQ010001402.1:0-542 GCF_054049815.1 Mesorhizobium sp. P5_C1
TGCAGGGGTTGAGCTCGCATTCGCCGAGAAAAGAGGCTACTCGCACAGCTACAGAATCGTACTGCCCGATGGAACGGTCAAACAACTCGAATCGATCGGGGAACCTGTGTTGTCCCCAAGCGGGGAGCTTTTCGAGGTCGTCGCCACACAGATCGATGTCACGGAGCGCAGGCGGGCCGAAGAGGCCTTACGGGAAAGCGAGCATAGACTTCGTCAGATCTTCGAAACGGTACCAGGCCTGCTTTGGTCAACGGATCCCGGCGGCGAACCGACTCAGGTCAATCAGCGCATGCTGGATTATACCGGCATGCGATTCGAGGATTTCATGCATGGCGGCTGGCAGGCCTTCCTGCATCCCGACGACTTTCCTGAGACTACAAGGGCCTTCCAAAAGACAATTCAGACCGGAACTTCGTACCAGATAACCCATCGCCTCCGTCGAGCGGACGGGGAGTTTCGCTGGCATCATACGCGTGGCGAGCCTCTACGCGACCGGCAGGGACACATTGTCCAGTGGTATGGCCTGTCTGTCGACATTGATG
>NZ_JBFULQ010001403.1:0-539 GCF_054049815.1 Mesorhizobium sp. P5_C1
GAACAATGACGCGTCCCCGATGTTGCCTATGGCGACAATCATCTGGCCGGCCATGATCGAGACATAGGACACGATCATATAGAGGCCGAAGACGCGGCCGCGGTTGTCATTGGTCGCCTTCTCGTTCAACCAACTCTCGATGACCATATAGGCGCCGGCCATGGCGAAGCCTGTGAAGGCGCGCAGAGCGATCCACACATACTGCTCGATTATCAAACCCGTCAGCAGCGCGATGATTGCACCAGCCGCTGCAAAGGTGCCGAACGCACGGACGTGCCCGATCCGACGGACAAGCCTAGGTGCGAAGATGCAGCCGGCGACGAAGCCGCCCGCCCAGGCAGTTCCGAGCAGGCCAAGCGACGCTGTCGAAAAGCCCTCCGCCTGCCCACGCAACGGCAAGAGCAAGCCATGCAACCCTGTCGCTGCAAGCAGGAATCCAGTGCCGCGAAGAAGCGACAGGATCGGGCGGTAGCCGATAGGTAAGAGGTAACCCAGCATCTTCCGATCGGGCTCAACAGACTTGGCACCCACACTAACTG
>NZ_JBFULQ010001404.1:0-538 GCF_054049815.1 Mesorhizobium sp. P5_C1
CGCAGTTACGCCCGCTCCTTGCCTGCAACGACAGTCATTCGGGAAATTCTTCGCCGGCTTTTTCCGCCGAAGCCGGCTTCCGCAGTTACGCCCGCTCCTTGCCTGCAACGACAGTCATTCGGGAAATTCTTCGCCGGCTTTTTCCGCCGAAGCCGGCTTCATTGACTTCGAGGGCCTTATCCTTGGATCGTTGGCGGACTGTGTTGTGGCGGATCAAAGGAGTGGCCCATCTTGGACGGGTTTGGAGATAGCATGAGCACAGAAATTTCCACCATTCTTGTGGATAAGGTTGCCGATTGGCTGACCCAATCGGCGCTCGAGGGCAACGACCTGGAAACATTGGTAAAAGGCTTTTGTGAGCGGCTGGCTGCCGCCGGCCTGCCACTGAAGCGGGTGCATCTGAGCTTTTCGATGCTTCATCCGCTTTATGACGCGCTTGGCTTCACCTGGTTTCGCGGCCAGGGCCTCGAAGTGGAAGGCTTCCGCAACGAGGGCGGCGTGCCGTCCGACAGGTTCGTGACCAGCCCATATTACCACC
>NZ_JBFULQ010001405.1:0-537 GCF_054049815.1 Mesorhizobium sp. P5_C1
CAAAATACATGCCGGGCTTCGGTAACGACTTCGAGACGGAGTCTCTTCCGGGCGCGCTGCCGCAGGGCCAGAACAGTCCGCAGAAGTGCAACTTCGGACTCTATGCCGAGCAGTTGTCAGGCTCGCCCTTTACCGCCCCCCGTGGCACGAATGAGCGATCCTGGCTCTACCGCATCCGCCCCAGCGTGCGGCACACGCGCCGGTTTTCCAACGCCAGCTACCCGTTCTGGAAATCGGCGCCGTGCCTCGATGATCATTCCCTGCCGCTCGGCCAATTGCGCTGGGACCCGATCCCGGCCCCAACGGAAAAACTCAACTTTCTTGCCGGCATTCGCACCATGACGACGGCCGGCGACGTGATGACCCAGGTCGGCATGGCGGCGCATGCCTATGTTTTCAATGACGACATGGTCGACGATTATTTTTTCAATGCCGACGCCGAACTGTTGGTTGTGCCGCAACTCGGCGCCATCCGGGTTTTCACCGAAATGGGCATCATTGATGTTGAGCCTTCCGAGATCTGCCTGATCCCGCGAG
>NZ_JBFULQ010001406.1:0-537 GCF_054049815.1 Mesorhizobium sp. P5_C1
GTACCAGAACTTCTCATTATCCTGCTCATCTACTTCGGCGGAACGACCCTCGCCAGCAAGATCGCCGGCCGGTACGTGGAGGTGAACGCATTCACCGCAGGCGTTATCGCGCTCTCTGTCGTCTTCAGCGGCTATGCGACCGAAGTGTTTCGCGGCGCGATTGCGGCGGTGCCAGCGGGTCAAACCGAAGCGGCAAAGTCGCTTGGGCTGAATGCCTGGCAGCGCTGGATGTTCGTCATCGGACCGCAGATGCTGCGGCTGGCGCTGCCTGCCTATGGCAATCTCTGGATTTCGCTCTTCAAGGATACCGCGCTGGTTTCGATCGTCGGCCTGACCGACATCATGCGCGTTGCGTATGTGGGGGCCGGATCCTTGCGCGCACCATTGACCTTCTACCTTGCGGCCTCCGCTCTCTATCTCTCGCTGACCACCGTCACGCTGCTGTCGATCCGGCTGGCTGAGCGCCGCTATCCGGCACTCGGTCGGTAGGAGGGAGACCCATGAACCTCAGCTTGATGTTTGATGCAATGGTTGTCC
>NZ_JBFULQ010001407.1:0-536 GCF_054049815.1 Mesorhizobium sp. P5_C1
ATACCATAGTAAGGCTTGAGCGACTCCTTCACGACGCTCAAAGTCTCCCTCACACTTAGTGCAGTTGCGCTGCACCATGATTTTTCTACCCGTCCCGCACAGAGCGGTTCGGCAGTACCGGCCAGGCCGGTTTCTCGTATGGGGTTGACCACCCAATGAACACGACCACCCGAAAAGAAATGCTTGCCCTTGCCGACGCCATTCTAAAAGCCAATCCGGAAAAGCCGTCGACTGTCCGGATACGCTACCGCGGCGGGCGCCCAGCTCTGACCTGGATGAAGAAGCACAACGCCACCGGCGCCGCCGCTCTGTGGCTTGTAGCCAGAGAGCGGTTGCCGCAAGCCGAGAATGACAATCTTCCAGAAGCCGGGTTAAACGTCGACCGGAGTCGGAAGGATGGTAGGCCTCGAGGCAAGAATCCGGATCCCCGTTCGCTTGAGGCTTACATGGCGCTGCCGACCGTACAGCCGCGCCTCGGTGACGCGGAGCCGGAGCCAGCGCGAACGGGGAACTGGGATGGGGCATCGCGCGGTGTC
>NZ_JBFULQ010001408.1:0-536 GCF_054049815.1 Mesorhizobium sp. P5_C1
TCCTTGTCCTTGGAATGCACCGGAGCGGGACCTCGGCGCTTGGCGGCCTTGTCAACACACTGGGAGCTGTCGGGCCGAAAACTCTGTTGCCGTCGAATGCCTCCAATCCGCGCGGATTCTTCGAGAGTTTGCTCCTTGTCACCGCGCATGACGAACTGCTCGCATCGGCAGGCTCTTGCTGGCATGACTGGCGTCAATTCAACCCACAATGGATACGCTCAGAGGCAGCAGAGCGGCATCGTCAGAAGATAAAGGCGCTGCTCATCGACGAGTTCGGCGACGCACCCTTAATCGTTATCAAGGACCCCCGGATATGCAGATTCGTTCCATTTATATCGTCGATCTTGGCCGAGATGAATGTGAGCCCTGTCGCTTTTCTGCCGGTGCGAAATCCTCTTGAGGTCGCACATTCGCTGCAGCGGCGAGACAAAATTGCGCTGCCGAAATCGCTTCTTTTGTGGCTCAGGCACGTGCTCGATGCCGAATATCATTCGCGGCACCTGTCGCGATACTTTCTCCCATATGAAGGATTACTG
>NZ_JBFULQ010001409.1:0-535 GCF_054049815.1 Mesorhizobium sp. P5_C1
GGTCGGGCACGAGAACCCATCCCTCGGCCCGCTGGCTGGCCACGTAGGCCTCACAGGCCTCCCTCTGCGCGTCGAGGGAGTTGAACTCCATGTCGAGCCCCTCCTCGCTGGACTTGCGCGTGTAGACCGCGCAGCGGAGCTTTCTGATGACGTGCTTCTGCTGGGAGAGTGTCATCGTCGTCACCCATTTCCCTTCTGGCTTCGCAAGCCGAAGAACAGCCAACCATTCCAGCGCGTGCCGGTGATGGAGCGTGCGATCGCCGAGAGCGATTTGTAGGGACGACCCTGATATTCGAACCCGTCGGTCAGCACCGTGGCGATGTGCTGTTCACCCTGCCATTCGCGCAGCAGCCGCGTGCCCGTAACCGGCAAGTTGTCTTTCCTGGCGCCAGAGCGCCGAGGCTCCAGTTCCTCGGCCAACGCAGCCAGCCGCTTCAGCGTCTCCGGCTTCAGACCGCCATAGGCGAGTTCCTGAATGCGATATGCTAGCCGGCTCTCCAGGAACTTGCGATTGTACGGTGGCGGTTCCGCGGCA
>NZ_JBFULQ010001410.1:0-534 GCF_054049815.1 Mesorhizobium sp. P5_C1
CAATTGAAGATCACAGCTTTCATGCCATAGCAGCCGCTCGCAAATTGAGCGGCGAGGCTTTTTGTCCTTGGGCCCCGTAGCAAGATGCTCGACCTAGAGCAGGTTTCAGTTTGATTGAATCGGTAGGGATTCACGTCAGATCGATTTTGTGATTCAAGATGCTGGCTGGGCGGAGGCCAGCATCGGATGCCAAGACCCTATTCAAACGATCTTCGTGAGGGAGTTGCGGCGTCGGTTGCGGCCGGTCGGACGTGCCGGGAAACGGCAGTTTTGTTCGGGGTCAGCGTAGCGAGTGTTGTGAAGTGGTCGCAACGCCATCGGTCGAGCGGAAGTGCCTCGGCACGGCGCATGGGACGCCAAGCCGGCCGAGATTTGGAGCCCCATCGCGCATGGCTCCTAGAGCGGGGACCCGACCTACCTCAGTATGATGCGGGAGCCGCGCTAATTATTTTGCTAGCCGCTGGCGTCGTGATGGCGCTGGCGTGGCGACAAGGTTTGGCGCGATCGATGGCGCAACAATATACGGTACTGGCG
>NZ_JBFULQ010001411.1:0-534 GCF_054049815.1 Mesorhizobium sp. P5_C1
GGATGTGGTCGCTTCGACGGGACTAAATCCGGTGTTTGTCGGACAGCTCGGCGATTCAGAGTATGTGCGACAACTTAGATCCCGCTTCCCAAAAGCTGTCTTCTACGACAGCCAAGGAGCCAGGGCCGACTTTGATTTGATTCGTTCAGCAAAGAACATTGTCGTTGCGGTCAGCACGTTCTCCTGGTTAGCGGCATGGCTTTCCCAAGCGCAGACGATCTTCCTTCCGCTCAGTGGTTTCTACAACCCAGCGCATCATCGCGAGGTCGATCTGCTGCCGATCGATGATCCTCGTTATAGATACTTTCTATTTCCGTTGAACTATGGAATTCCGGAGGAACAGAGCCTGGAATACCATCGCCGGATATCAGGTAGATGGAAAGAGATATCGCGCAATCAGGTTGCGCTGCTGAAGACTTCCGCTCCATTCCTGCGTGTGCCGAGAGAAAACTACGACAGCGGCTTGCCGTCGAGAACCGCGCAGGGGTCTGCCATCACCTTCGATTCCATCTGGTACGCACATCGATACATCGA
>NZ_JBFULQ010001412.1:0-532 GCF_054049815.1 Mesorhizobium sp. P5_C1
GGGCAATCCGCAGGAACTGATGGCCAAACAGACGGAATTCGCGCGCAAATCCTTCGAGGCTGCGTTGAAGAACGCCGGCGAAGTGGCTGAACTGGTCAAGAAATCCGGCACCGAATCGGTCGACATCCTGCGCACGCGCATCAAGGAGGCGATGGAAGAAATCCGCGCCGGCTACGACAGGAAGTAGCGGTCTTCGGCCAAGGTGGCATCGTTGCCGCCGACAGCCCGAAAGCCCAAGAAATCCCGATTTACCCTGCCGTTGCGGCGGGCGGCATGGCATAATCGCGGCCGAAGTCGGCGGAACGGATTCGCGCAGGGCGAATTGACAGGGGCCGCCAGTTCGTGGTCCGGAGGCGTTGAAAGCTATCGGGAAACCAGGAATGACTGAAATACGGCCCAAGACGCCGCCGACCTACGAGCAATTGAGGACGATGGCCGGGCAGGAGCTTGGCGTGTCTGAGTGGACCACGGTCGACCAGAATCGTATCAACCAGTTCGCCGAATGTACCGGCGACCATCAATGGATTCATGT
>NZ_JBFULQ010001413.1:0-531 GCF_054049815.1 Mesorhizobium sp. P5_C1
CGGAGAAGGCCGCCAAGAAGGTCACCGAGGCGAACCGTGCAAAAGCCCGCGAGGACTTAGATAGATATCGCCAGACAATTTTCCCGACGTATGAGACTTCCATCAATGACTATCTCCGGCGCTTCAATGCGGGCTTTCGGATCGCTCAGTTCTCATCGGTCAACAACCGTGCTGGCTCGTCGGCATCATACTCCGTCGTGATAAACCAGCAGCATGTCGACATCTCAGCGGGACACGGACCTTCGTTTCGGAACACGCTGAGCGCCGGTGATCGAAATACGCTGGCCTTGGCTTTCTTCTTCGCCTCGCTAGAGCAGGACGCCAATCTGGCTAAGACGGTAGTGATAATTGATGATCCGATGACCAGCCTAGACGAAAATCGTTCGTTGACAACGAAACAGGAGCTGCGGCGCCTCTATTCTCGCGTCGCTCAAGTCGTGGTTCTGTCTCACTCAAAGCCATTCCTATGCTCCCTTTGGGAAGGGGCAGATACGAATACGCGCTCAGCGTTTCGCATAGGCCGCGCCAACG
>NZ_JBFULQ010001414.1:0-530 GCF_054049815.1 Mesorhizobium sp. P5_C1
GCCACGCAAGGGGCCAAGCTGGCTCACTGTCGACGGGAAGCCGATCAACGTCTTCGGCCTCAGCCGAAGCCGGATGATCGGATACAGCCTGCTAGCCGGGTCGGGACCCTATAGGTTCGAGTTGTTGCCGACGGAGCCAAACACTGGCGGAGACGCGCTCACGCTGCTTCGTAGCCTTCTGCCGAAGACGCAATTCGAGCGGCCTGCGCACGCCATCAAGGCAGCCAATCTTATCCTTTGGCCAAAAATGTTCGGAGGCCGTTTTGCCTTCCTGCAGATCGACGACGAGGATGTTGCCGACCTGGTGGCCGACCATTTGTCGGACGAAAATTCCTGGCTGCGCATGAGGCTRCTGGAAGACCCGAAGTTCGCTTCCAACATCCTTGCCGGCCTCGATGGGCTCGCGTCCGGCCCCTGGAGTGGCTGGCTCGCTCGGGGTACTGATTTCTTCTGGTTCTATGAAAATGGCAAACGCCGTCCGCTGCGTCTGATCGCTGGCGAACTCATCGATCCTGCGACAGGTATGAAGG
>NZ_JBFULQ010001415.1:0-530 GCF_054049815.1 Mesorhizobium sp. P5_C1
ATGCAAAATCGGCGGCGCGATTCTCGAATTTCCAAAAGCTGAACTCCGGGATGGCTGCCGGGTACGGAAGGCGCGAGATCGCCTCGATGAACGTCCCGTAGTCTCTTTGGGAGATTCCCATTGTGAATACATATGTCTCCTCGACATCAAGCGACGCCGGGCCGGCATTCCAGATATTGACCTTAAAAGGGATGTAGGCGCTGCGATCGCGACCTATTCCGTAATCAAGTTGGTATCCGCGGAGATCCTTGAAATAATGAATAAAGTGATCGACCCGAGAAAGAAGCAAACGTTTGAAAATGAGCGCTGTTTTCTGTTTACGACTCTGCGCTTTCCGAAGAACAACATCGACCGCGACGATGGGCTTTCGTTTCCACGGGAATAACAAAAAGTACAAGACTAGCCTAAAGATGACAGAAAGCGTGCCGTTGATAACAATCGCGTCAGCGCTCGGTAGCGCCGCAAGAATCTCGCGGATTCCTACCGCGCGTATCAGCCGCACTTCCTCTCCACCCTCCAGAGTGAGGCAC
>NZ_JBFULQ010001416.1:0-529 GCF_054049815.1 Mesorhizobium sp. P5_C1
GGTCGATATCGCTCAAATCGGGTAACCCGATCCAACCCCATCGAACAATGCGAGCACCATCTGCATTGACGGGCCGATCCGCGGCCCGCAACGCAGCACCGCCCAGCGATCAAATCCGCGAGCCCGGCCGCGTCGAGAATTCACGCTGTCTTGGCCGCAGATACCCAGCCRTTTGTCAGCCAGGCAATGCCATGCGAAATAAGGTCGATACCCAGCAAGAATCCAAGCACCCAAAGGCCGGTCGTGGGCCATCCAGTCAGGACAACAAGTCCGGCCAGAAAACCTAATGCTCCGGACAGAACCATCGCCCAGCCGACGTCGCTCCAGTGCCTGACGCCGACAAAGAGGCGCACAATGCCCGAGGCCACAAGCAGCAGTCCGAGGATGTAGGTCAGGACAAGGGCGCCTGACACAGGCTGCCTCACCACCATGGCACCAAAAACGATATACAGGATGCCGAGGAGGAATTGCCATATGAAGCCGCCCCATCCCTTCATCCAGAAGGCGTGCATCATCTCGAACGCACCCA
>NZ_JBFULQ010001417.1:0-529 GCF_054049815.1 Mesorhizobium sp. P5_C1
GTATGAAACGATGCGGCCGCGACGCGGGCGCCCGCTTCGATCACCCCCTCAATCATCCGCAGCCGGCCGCCGGCAGGGAACGCCCACGTGCCCGCGGGCCTCTCAATCACCTCAGCGAAGACAAGTGGCGCGCCGTTCGATCGAGCGTGACGAAGAGGCCGTCAAGCCTTGCCCGCCCGCCTCGTAGACCTGCCCGTCATACGCGGATGCGCGCGGGGCCGATAGCAGCCGCGAACGGCTTCGGCGAGCGCGTGCGCTCGGAGGCAATTGAAACCAGCGATTGAACCTAAGGGTACGAACAAGAGAAGCMGGTGGCCCAGCCGCCGCCGACCGAGGAGAACAACGATGAGCTACATAGCAGGGTTTGCGGTCATGGAAGTCGCCGTTAGAGGCGTCTTGCCTATCGGCGATACGACCGAAAACGTGCCTTATTTTATTCTGGACACGGCCAAGAACGCCATCGTCGGTCAGGTCGTTCTTCCCAAAGCCGTCAAGCGAAGCCTCGCCGTCGCTCTCACTGTCAAGGTTC
>NZ_JBFULQ010001418.1:0-528 GCF_054049815.1 Mesorhizobium sp. P5_C1
ATGTTGGAGAAGGGCAACACCTCCGGCTTGAGGCGGATGCCGAGTACATCCGCCATGAAGCCGCGCCGCGCCTCGATGCGGCTCCAGGCCTCGGGATAGCGCGCCGCGATCTCCTCGCGCAGAGGCTCGTCGGCGAGCGCGATGCCGTCCTCGATATTGGTGGTGAAATAGGGGCTGCCGGTCGCCGGAATGACGTCGACCTGCAGCGCCATGCCCGATCGCAGTCTGATGTCGGAGCCGGAAAACACCGGCGAATGCATCCATTCGTCGATATGGACGAGATGGCCGGGATTGAGTGAAACACCAAAGAAGGGATCGCCTATGCGGTCATGCACCGCTTTCCACAGCGTGCCTCCCGTGGTGCCGATGCCGATCGCTTCGTACCAGTCGACGACAGCGGCAAAATAGGGTGCGACCAGTCTTTCGACATAGTCGCGGATGGCATGCGGAAGCTCGCATGCCTCCTCGGCGAGGAAACCGGCGCGTGCATTGAGCGCACCCTGGATGCCATAGGCCATGGTGATCGGG
>NZ_JBFULQ010001419.1:0-527 GCF_054049815.1 Mesorhizobium sp. P5_C1
GTGCGGGGCGGACCACTCGCGGATATCCTGTTCGTGCCCGAGCCGTTTCGGGCCGAGAACAGGCAAGCCATCGAGCAGCGTCGCAACGCGGTTCTCGGCTCGGCGCTCCCGCCTAAATCAGGTCCCCGAAAGCTGCTCGTCCTGGTGGGCGAGATGAAGGAGATGGTTCCTGCCCGCTCCGGTCAGAAACTCGTCATCAGGCATTTGCCCGGTTTTCCCTTCATTATCGAAGATGCATTGCACCGCCGTTTGCAGGCACGTTTCGAGAGAGAATTGTCGCTGTGGGCAGCGGATCCGAACTCACATCTGATGGTGATCGCGACCTTCGGACTGAACCCGGCCGGCCTCGCCATTGTCGAGGAGATTGCGTTGATGGTGGTCTCCGAGAACTGGATTCCTTACGAGACGGTCCCGGAGAAAAGGCTCGTCGATGGGCTCGCCCGCCTTCGCGAGAAGAGCGTGAAGGGATTGCGCTTTGACCTGCAACCCGACCAGCCGATCGCCAATGCGTTGCTTCAGAACAGGGA
>NZ_JBFULQ010001420.1:0-525 GCF_054049815.1 Mesorhizobium sp. P5_C1
CACGTCGGATACGTCGTTCAACGCCGTCGTGTCCGTGAAGCTCGGTCCGGTCAGCGCCAAATTCAAAGGCGATGTCGAACTGACGGATCTCGACCCGCCTTTCGGCTACACGATCTCCGGCACGGGCAGTGGCGGCATTGCCGGCTTTGCGAAGGGCAGCGCGCGGGTTCGTCTGACACCCGTCAATGGTGGCACGACGCTCTCTTATGAGGTCGATGCTCAGATTGGCGGCAAGCTCGCGCAACTCGGTGCGCGGCTCATTGATTCCACCAGCAGGAAATTGGCCATGGAGTTCTTCGAGAACTTTGGCGAGCAGGTGGGACAGCATGCTTCCGCCAAGGTTGCAGCGTCGCCGCGCGGCTGAAGCGCAATGCAGATGGCGGACCGCAGCTCAGCCCTCGTAGAAATAATAATAAAATAGCTTAATTATGTAGCTTTTTGATTGACCTAAATTGGCAAACAGGGTTTAATCCCACCAACGACGGAGTGCGAGAATGAAGTCCTGGTTGTCCTATGGCTTTAACG
>NZ_JBFULQ010001421.1:0-521 GCF_054049815.1 Mesorhizobium sp. P5_C1
GGCCGAGGGTGTGGAACGAATCTCCACCGACCTCCGAGATCGAAACGTCGGCGAACTGCTCGACTCCGTTACGAAATTCGCGCAGCGCCAACCTGCAGCGTTCTTTGGGGTAGGGATCCTTGCCGGCGTGATGCTCACCCGCATCATGCGCAGCTCGGATCGTTCCTGAGAGGCTTGCAAAATGGATGATGGTATCGATCGCCGGCCCTTCAGCAGCATCGTCAACGAGGCGTTGCAAAAATTCGCCTCGTTGATGCGGTTGGATGTGCGCCTGCTCAAGGCGGAAATGAAGAGTAAGACGTCGACAATCGTCTCGTCCGGCGCCTGTGGGATAGCGGCCGTTGCCCTGTTTATTCTGGCGTCGTTCGCCATGGTCCAATTCCTGATCCTGGTGATGATCCATCTCGGCATCAGCGCCATATTGGCCTGCCTGATTGTTGGCGTCGTCTTGTTTGCYGGCGGCTTGCTTTCCCTTTATTTGGCGAAGCGGGCGCTTATCGGATGGACCATCACTCCTATTG
>NZ_JBFULQ010001422.1:0-521 GCF_054049815.1 Mesorhizobium sp. P5_C1
CTGCCCGCTCGAACCGAAGAAGGTCCGGTAGAAATAGGTGCCGAGGATGTCGGTGCTGTAGTTGGGTCCGGGCGCCGATCCGTTGAGCGCGAACACCAGGTCGAAGCCGTTGAACGTCCAGATGTAGGTGAGGATCGCGATCAGGCCGAATTGCGGCGCGATCAGCGGAAACTTGATCTTCCAGAACGTCGTCCAGCCGCCGGCGCCATCGATGTTGGCGGCTTCGACGAGCTCGTTGGGCACCGCCAGCAAGGCGCTGTAAAGGAAGACCATCGGGATGCCGAAATACTGCCAGACCGACATCAGCGAAATCGTGGTGAGTGCGGTCGATTCCGTGCCCAGCAGCGGAAAACCGACCAGGCCCCAGAGCGGGTTGATGATCAGGCGCCAGACGAAGCCGACGATGACCACCGACAGCGTCGCCGGTATGAACAGCAAGGTGCGGTAGATACCTTCCGACCGTGCCAGTTTTCCCGACGTCAGCAACGCCGCTAGCAGCAGGCCCATCGGCACTTCGACAA
>NZ_JBFULQ010001423.1:0-521 GCF_054049815.1 Mesorhizobium sp. P5_C1
TCGCATATCAGCTTGGCGGCGGCCTTGTTAGGAACGGTCTGTGCTTGCAGGTAGCGTTCGAACCGCGGTAACGACGCCTTCTAGGCGCGCCGCGATGTTGACGCCGTCACCATGAGGTCGCCGTCGCTCTCCTCAACGACGTCTCCTGTGTGGATTCCGATGCGAAACTCAATAGGGCGCTCGATCGTAACACCTGCATTGCGTTCGAGCATGGCGGCCTGCACCTCGATGGCGTAGCGCACCGCGTCGACGATCAAGCGACCGGTCGTAGCGGCATCTCTGTCGCGGCACAGTCTGCCGCCTGTCGCGAATTGACCTTGATGTCCCCAGATGCCATTATGGAATGGTAGCTGATTGCGAAGACAAGACTTCTTGCCGCGGCGGCCGATCCCCTTAAACGCGCGGCTGGCAGCCTGCCTTAGTCGACTACCCATGCTGATTTGCGTCTTGCGGTTGGGTGACATGAATTGAGCCCAACGAACGAGGCCGACGACGGCTTTGGTGTTCAATTCTCGGACGGT
>NZ_JBFULQ010001424.1:0-520 GCF_054049815.1 Mesorhizobium sp. P5_C1
TACCAGAGCTTTGGAAGCTGCGCGTTTCTTAATTCAGCAGCATCGCCYACGTGGAAATRAGAGGGCGAATCTATTGTCTTCATCTCCGCSCACGTGATCGGTRCYGCSACAGGRGCGCCCGGWCGTGATCTTGCGCTGTAGGGCATGATAGCGGTCGCCCCGCGCTGATTGCGTAGATAGTCCACAAAGATACGACCCTTGCGGCGCGCCTTTGACAAAACGGCCGTGAAATGGGCCGGATCGCTCTGGGCGACCGCTTGGGCCAGGCGTCGTGTTGACAGCGGCTGGTCAGAGCGACAAGCCGCGATCAAACGTGGACAATCCTATGTGGCCCGCTTCACCGAAATGGGACTGCAACACAGCTACCAAAATCGTGTGCGAGCGTGATGGCGGTTGCTCAGTGGCTGAGGACCACACGGGATTTGTGCTGAACTACGGCAGCAACGAAGCTGAGTTTCCGGCCAGCAATGTCAGGATCAAACGCCACTATCAACAGACCGTGCAGGGGAGCCCTTTGCAG
>NZ_JBFULQ010001425.1:0-520 GCF_054049815.1 Mesorhizobium sp. P5_C1
GGCGATATCGGCCGGCGACCAATGTGCGCAAGGGAGTGGACAAGACCGCCAACTGCAACAAATACAAGGCAAACACAGACGGGACGGCAATGGCGCTACCGCCAGGCAATAGCTTCGATTCCGCCACAGGGATGACCAATTCGACCTGGGATCGCACCAATTATTGGCTGATCAATCACGGCACGGCGTACCCCAACGTCCCGAGCACCACCAACCCGACCGGCGCCGCTGTACCGGCTTCCAGATATGACGTCTATAAATACGAGATCGCGAACGGGCTTGTCGGGGACAAGTCCAAGGCGCCGACAAAGGAGACCGGCGTTCCAGCCTGCTTCAAAGGAGCGACGCCGACCCTGGATCCCGATCGCCGGTTGCTCAACATGGCGATCGTCAACTGCATCGCCAACCAGGCCAAGATCAATGGCCATACCCAGCTCAAGCCTGATGGCTATACCAGCGTCTTTATAAACAGCCCCATCCAGAAGCAGGATAACAGCAAGGACGATGAAGATTCTTCGGC
>NZ_JBFULQ010001426.1:0-519 GCF_054049815.1 Mesorhizobium sp. P5_C1
TGCCAAGCCTGCCGTAATCGCGCAGGCAAAACCCTGCATATCCGGTGCCGCTGAGTTGCGCTCCAGCAATCGCTGGGCGCGAACGGCGGATTTGAAGGTCAGGGCGACCATGATCACGAACGTCCCCAGCCCCAAGAATCCCGTTTCGCCGAGAACCTGAAACCACGCGCTGTGGGCGGTCAAGGCACGATCGAACCACACGTCGGTATAGGTGTAGAACTCGTCAACGAAGTTGTTTATGCCGACTCCTGTGAAAGGCCGGTCGAGCGCCATATTGATGGCGGCAGACCACGCATAGAGTCTACCACTCGCCGATTCCCCACTCATATCCTCTGCGCCGCCGGACACGCGGTCGGAAAGGTTCATCGCCATGTACAACCCTGCCGCAACGACGGGGATGACGAACAGAAGGATTGTGCGCAACTTCATCACTCGAGTTGCGCTCACAGCCAGGACAGCCACCACCCCGAGCAAGCCGCCGCGACTTTGCGTACAAACCACCCCTGCGGTCACGACCCC
>NZ_JBFULQ010001427.1:0-516 GCF_054049815.1 Mesorhizobium sp. P5_C1
GCCCTCAAGGCCATCATAGTCTCCCTCGGGATCGAAGACGCAGAACTGAAACTTGCTCTCGACGAAGCGCTCCGTCAGTGCGGTGGCCAAGGTGGATTTGCCGATGCCCGAACTGCCGGCGATGAGGATCGTGTCGGTCGGCGACAAATAGATTTCGTCACCGCCGGCCGATCCGAGGACGATACCGTCGTGGCGCCTCGGGACTATCGCGTGATCAAGCTTAATCATCTTGTCGATCAGCTGCTCCACGCCTTTGCCCCGTGCGCCACGCATAACCAGATTGGCATAATCCTTGACCGCCGGAATTGCATTATCGACGGCCACGCTGCAGCCGCAGGCCTGCAGGAAGGCATGGTCGTTCTCGGCGTCTCCAACACCAACCACATTGTGTGGCGACAGCCGAAGATCTTGAAGGGCTGCAGCCAGCCCGGTGGCTTTGTTGATGCCGCTCGGCAGGATCATCACCGCGCCCTTGTTGAAGATGATTTCAAGCTCCAGCCCCAGGTTCTTGATGAC
>NZ_JBFULQ010001428.1:0-515 GCF_054049815.1 Mesorhizobium sp. P5_C1
ACCAGTTGGGGCGTCAATGGCTCCCAATCTCCGCTCCTCTCGGTGCTCCAACGGCTCGGTCCGCCCGGCGCTTTGCCGCTAAAGCCCGGAGGCGAACGCAAGGCTTCGAGTTGTTGGGTCAGCTCTGATCGATCCTCCTGCGCGATGGTCGACGTAAATCCCACATGGTCGAGCTTGCCCTGGTCGTTGTAGAGCCCAAGCAACAACGAACCGACCTCGCGCGCGTTCGCCAGATAGCGGAAGCCACCGACCACGCAATCAGCTGTGCGCAGCCGTTTGACCTTGACCATGGCGCGCTCGCCGGGCCGATATTCGTCGTCGAGAAGCTTGGCGACAACGCCGTCCGTTGATCCGCGACCGGATTCGCCAAGCCACTTCGTTGCCGTCGCCAAATCCCGAGTACAACGCGACAATTCAAGATCGGTATGTCCCGCTGACTTTACGAACGCATCCAGCACCTGGCGCCGCGCAGACAGCGGATGATGCATCAGGCTGGCATCCGGACTGGCCAGCAT
>NZ_JBFULQ010001429.1:0-515 GCF_054049815.1 Mesorhizobium sp. P5_C1
GGATCATCGTGGCCCATTCCAACGAGTCGGAGTGGCAGCAGTTCAAGAACAACAAGAACAATGAGGCCTTTCTCGACCGCATCCTCGTGGTCAAGGTGCCTTATTGTCTGCGGATCACCGAAGAGAGGCAGATCTACGAAAAGCTGCTGCGAGAGAGCGAATTGGCCGCCAGCCCGTGCGCGCCCGAGGTGCTGGACATTCTCAGCCGGTTCACCGTCTCGACCCGCCTGGCCGAGCATGACAATTCGCCACTCTACACCAAGATGCGTGCCTATGACGGCGAGAACCTGAAGGACGTCGACCCCAAGGCGAAGTCGGTCCAGGAATATCGCGATGCCGCCGGGGTCGATGAGGGCATGAGGGGCGTCAGCACGCGCTTCGCCTTCAAGATCCTGTCGCAGACCTTCAACTACGACACCAAGGAAGTGGCTGCCGATCCTGTGCACCTGATGTACATTCTGGAGGAGGCGATCAAGCGCGAGCAGTTTCCCAAGGAATCGGAAGCAGCCTATCTC
>NZ_JBFULQ010001430.1:0-515 GCF_054049815.1 Mesorhizobium sp. P5_C1
GCTCCTGGACGCCGCCACCAGTGGAACGGCAGTAGAGGCGACAACAGGACACCAAGAGGAGGAGAGCAATGACACGTTCATTCAAGGGCAAGATCGCGCTCGACGTTCGCGATTCCAAGGCGGATTGGGACGCCTTCCTCGACAATCGGGCACCCAAGGATGCCCCCAACGTCCTCGTCATCCTCTACGACGACACCGGCCAGGCAGCCTGGTCGCCCTATGGCGGACGCATCGAGATGCCGACGCTCGACCGGCTGGCGAAGAACGGGCTCACCTACACGCAGTGGCACACGACTGCCGTCTGTTCGCCGACACGCTCTTGCTTCCTGACTGGCCACAACCACCATGCCAACGGCTTTGGCACCATCTCGGAAGCTGCCACGGGTTTCCCCGGCTACAACGGGCATATCCCGCTGGAAAACGGCACGATCGCCAGCATCCTGCGCGACGCGGGCTGGAGCACCTTCTGGATCGGCAAGAACCACAACGTGCCGGTCGACGCCTTCGGGATGAGC
>NZ_JBFULQ010001431.1:0-512 GCF_054049815.1 Mesorhizobium sp. P5_C1
CATTACGACCGCATCCGCGACCTTCCCGGAGTTCCTGTCAGGTCGACATAGTTGACGTCCCCCATGGCCTCGCCAACCCAGTCGAGCCCGCCATTGGCGGGGATGGTGAAGCCCTGTTAGAACGATCGAAATGGTAGTGTTTCATTCCTGCCACACGACATAGCTCTAGCGTGCTAAATTCATGGCTATATGTATGGTCCCCTATCCGCACTGGTGTTTGCGCGAAAACTGGCGCAGCCTATCAAATGATAGCGTTTGTCATCTTCCGAAGGCCTAAGGTTTCCGCTCCTGACACATAGCGATCGGCGTCTCACCTCCCAACTGCTTCGAGGCTGCCGTGCTTGAATTCTTTTATCTGCAACTCGGACAGCATGATGAATTGTCGACCGAAGAGAAGGCTCTGCTGGCCGAGACAATCTCTTTGGGACCAGATTGAAAAGGGCCAAGACCTCGTTTCAACCGGGTCGCGGCCTGCCTACAGCACTATGCTGCTTGATAGGCTGGCAGCACGT
>NZ_JBFULQ010001432.1:0-511 GCF_054049815.1 Mesorhizobium sp. P5_C1
TTCAAGGTGGAAAGCGAGATCAACGCGGAAGCGGCGACCGCTGTCTCCCTTTGCTCGTTTCCGAAGACGGCGATCGAACGGATGATGAAGCAATCGCCGGAGCTCGAGCATCGCCTGCTCAAGCAAACGCTGAACGAACTCGACGAGGCGCGCGACTGGATGGTGACGCTGGGACGCAAGACCGCCGCGGAAAAAGTGGCGAGCTTTCTGCTGATGATTGCCAGAAATATCGATCCCACGCTCGATCCAGCCACCAACGCGACAAGCTTCGACCTGCCGCTCACGCGCGCCGACATCGCCGATTTCCTCGGCCTGACGATCGAAACGGTGAGCCGCCAATTGACCCGGCTGCGGACAGACGGCGTGATCCGGATCGACAACAACCGCCATGTGACGGTGGACAGCCTCACCCGGTTGGAGAGCCGCTCTGGCGCCTAGAGCCGGATGATTTCAGGTTGAATCGACCTGAAAGCTGAATCCGCCTCTAAATCAAAGCGATAGAGCATGATGT
>NZ_JBFULQ010001433.1:0-509 GCF_054049815.1 Mesorhizobium sp. P5_C1
GTTTGTGAAACTGGCTCTCTCGATCCCAGGGCGTATGCGATCAAGACATGGTTGCGATTCAGATGATAGCCTTTTAGGCGGTTCGCCCACCAACATTGGCGGCACGGGACTGTCATACGATTGAGAGGTGCTCCACGAAGATGTATCCTGTCATGTGCGGCACAGCTGCACGTAGAGCCAGTTGACTTTCCTTTGCAGCCGCCAATTGGACATCAACCGTGTTCTGGAGCGAGCCATGAGCGCTGGGGTGGAGTATCATCGTCGAGAGCTGGCCTTTGCTCTCGATGCCATGCATCCAAGCCACTCTCTTCCTCCGCTGCCACGTACAGCGACGAGCATTTTGGATGTTGGCTGTGGCATGGGGCAGACTTTGATGGCTCTTCGATTGGACCCGACCATCGAAGCCTGGGGCGTGGACCCCGACATAGAGGCGATAATGGCCGGACGGGAAATCGTAGGGAGCAATATTCACCTGGTCCTCGCCACTGGGGAGCACTTGCCTTTTCCGG
>NZ_JBFULQ010001434.1:0-508 GCF_054049815.1 Mesorhizobium sp. P5_C1
TGTAAGATACTTTCATCGCGTTTGTGGCGCCGCATCGCAAAGACCAGCAAATCGAGCATAATAGACCATTTCGATGTGATGGGTCATGACGTAACCGATGACCTGCTCTACTTCAGAACGGATACCCATTGGAACGAGCTGGGGAAACTCAAAGCCGTCAGGCAACTCGTCTTCGAGTTGACCGGCAGAAAAGTGGACGGCCCGATCCTCGCAAGCGGTCAAGTCATGCACGCCACCGACATGCCAAACAGGCTGCTGAGAATCGACCACGAGGAAGCCGAAGAAACTTATGACGACTACGTATCTCGAACATTTCCTGATGATAGCAATCAAAGGATCGCAGATACGTTTATCCTTCACGACTCATTTTATGGCGTAAGCTATGATTTGTTGAAGCATGTCTTCCTGAATCCCCTTTTTGTATCCTACGGGAACGAGAATATCGAACTGGAAGTCAGCAATGCATTGGCGAAATCGCCCAAGCATGTCCTGGTGAACACCGTCGAGC
>NZ_JBFULQ010001435.1:0-507 GCF_054049815.1 Mesorhizobium sp. P5_C1
GCGTATTGTTGTCGAAGGGAGCCGGCATCATCCTGATCTCGTCCTACCTGCCCGAGGTTTACGAACTGGCCGACACGCTGCACGTATTCCGCCGCGGCAAACTGGTCGCCACGCACGGGTTCCGCACCGCCGACCATGAGGAAATTCTCACACAGGCGCTCGCCGAGAAACAAGAAAAGCTGGGAGAACAGATATGAGCACCGAGGCGATTCCTGCCGAAAAACCGAAGCGCAACTACAATGCCCTGTTCGGGCTGACGCTGCTGGCGCTGCTGGTGCTTCTGTGGGTCATCCTGTCACTGTCGACATCAAGCTTTGCTTCGGCCAACAACATCTCGAACCTGCTGCGCCAGGGCTCGATGATCGCCATCCTGGCCGTCGGCCAGACCTTCGTTATCATTACCGGCGGCATCGATCTTTCGGTCGGCGCCGTGGTTGGCTTCGCCACCGTCATAGCCGCGATGCTGATCAATGCCGGCATCCCGGTCTTCCTCGCCATCCTTATCAC
>NZ_JBFULQ010001436.1:0-505 GCF_054049815.1 Mesorhizobium sp. P5_C1
ATTGTTGCCTTGTCGCCCTGTCGTGTACTGATTGCCGATCATAATCGGCTTCGCAAGATCACCGAGACGGCACCCCATCTCACACGGCTTCTCTGGTTGGACACGCTCGTCGACGGCGCGATCCACCGCGAATGGATCGTTGCGATGGGTCGAAGGTCCAAGACATCCCATCTGGCCCATCTTGTCTGCGAACTTTACGTTCGATTGAAGGTCGTGAAGCGAACCAGTGGCATGAGTTTTCGCCTTCCGCTTAAGCAGGCGGAGCTCGCGGATGTGTTAGGCCTCTCGGTCGTTCACATGAACCGCATCATTGGGGAACTGCGCAAGCTTGGGGTGATAACCTGGGCGGATCAATCGTTGACGATTGTCGACTGGGAACGACTACAAGAGATTGCCGAATTCGATCCGACTTATCTCAGCCTGGTGCGAGAGTCCCGTTAGTCAGTGGTGTCAAGGGGACACAACTGCCTTCCAAAGCGTGACCTCCATTCATAAAGCTTTAAGC
>NZ_JBFULQ010001437.1:0-502 GCF_054049815.1 Mesorhizobium sp. P5_C1
GAATCTCTCCGGTGATGTAACTTGAGCATTGCGGTGAGGCCAGAAACACATAGGCCGGTGCGATCTCCTCTGGCTGGGCCGGGCGTTTCATCGGCGTATCGGCGCCGAATTTCGAGACATCGATGGCCTGCTTTTCCGACGGATTGAGTGGCGTCCACACTGGACCTGGCGCGACCGCGTTGACGCGAATGCCCTTCTCTATGAGGTTGCCTGACAGCGCTCTTGTGAAGGCGTGTATCCCGCCCTTTGTCATGGAGTAGTCGATCAGCTCCTTCGAGCCGTTGATTCCCGTTGTGGAGCCGGTGTTGACGATGGCTGAACCGCGCTTCATATGCGCCACCGCCTCCTTGGCCATATGGAAATAGCCGTAGAGGTTGGTTTTCATTGTGGTGTCGAAATGCTCCTCGGTCAGGTCGGCAAAATCCGTCGAATGCACTTGGAACGCTGCATTGTTGACGAGGACGTCGAGGCCTCCCAGTTGCTTGACCGTATTGGCCACGGC
>NZ_JBFULQ010001438.1:0-502 GCF_054049815.1 Mesorhizobium sp. P5_C1
GGCTGTGGAGGCAAAACAGGCGGCGGGAACGCAAGGCATTCCCGGCGAAGAGATCGATGAATAAATCGGCGCAATGTTCGAAGTCATCATGCAAGGGTTGCGCTAAAGCGGACATGGCGACCGCTTGGCCGGTGCACATTCAGGCAAGCTCCATCGTTTGCCGCGCGGGCCTCATCCAAAAGGMTGTATTCCAACAACTCTAGCGAGAGCGATACACTYACTACTCGGCGCCGTTTCCCTCAAAGAGAGGCCGGCAAAGGCTCGGCAACCTCTGGTTTGTTCAGTGTCAAAAGCAGGGGGCGCCAGCCACCTTTTTCAGCACTTGCCACCGGCGGTCCCTCGCCGCTGGTGCGGTGATGACCCGCAATGGATCAATAGGTTTGGACCGCAATTGCATTGACAGATTTGGGGTGGGGTGAGGAGACCCGTCGCTTCGCAAATGGAGCGACGGGTCTTTCGTCCGTGAGGGGTTTGAATAGAGCGGCCCGGCACACTTGTTGTG
>NZ_JBFULQ010001439.1:0-500 GCF_054049815.1 Mesorhizobium sp. P5_C1
GCATCATATACTCGTTGTCCAGCCGCTGCATCAGGAAAGGCACCCAGGCCAGTCCGCTCTCGATCCATACCGTTTTCAAGCGCGGAAAGCGTTCTGGCAGACCATTGACCAGCCAGTTCGTCATATGCACCATATTGTGCCAGACGAAGCCTAGCGCATGAACCGAGATAAACCGGTTCATCAGGGCAGTCGATTTGTCGCCCCAAGTGTAGGCGGCGTGAAAGCCGAGCGGCAGGTCGCGTTCCTGCAGGGCCGCGTAAACCTTCATGTAGGCGTTGTCGTGAACGCCCTTGTAGTGGGTTGAGGTGACCATGAAACCGATCACCCCCTTCCGGTCCCCGAATTCCTCGATCACCTTCAGGCAGGCGTCGGGATCGTTGAAGGGGAGGTAGAGCATGGAAGTCAGGCGCGGCTCTTCGGCCAGAACATTGTCGCATAGCCAGCGATTGTAGGCTCGGGCGAGGGCGGTTTCGACCTCGATGCGCGGACAGGTAGCAATG
>NZ_JBFULQ010001440.1:0-500 GCF_054049815.1 Mesorhizobium sp. P5_C1
AATCGGGCCCGCGGGTAATCGATGGAACCCGGCGGCAAGGATGTTCGTTTGCGGATGCATTTTCACCCATCACACAAGGAGAGGGCATATGCACTTGAATGGCGTCGGCTGGATAGCAGCAATCATTATCGGCGGCCTGGCAGGCTGGCTCGCCGAAATGGTCATGAAGAGCAACACCGGCATCTTCATGAACATTGTTCTGGGCATCGTCGGCGCGATCGTGCTGAACGCCATCCTGCAGGCGCTCAACATCGGTGTCTTCGGCATCGGCTGGACCGCCTATCTGATCACCGGCTTTATCGGCGCCTGCCTGCTGATCTGGGTCGGACGCCTGGTGCGCCGTTAATATCGTTGAACAGCTGCTATGCGAAAAGGGCTGCCGCGGCATGCACTGCGGCGGCCTTTTTCTTTGAGTTGAAAAGTCTTAGATGACGTTATGACAGCGAAAGCCGGACTGGCTGTCGCGAACAAACCAGGTTTCCAGATGGTCACTGTCCTCG
>NZ_JBFULQ010001441.1:0-500 GCF_054049815.1 Mesorhizobium sp. P5_C1
TCTCTCTCTAGACGGCCGGAACCTTTGGGATCGTTCAAGGTTAAGCCGGAGCAGCACGTTCTCATTGGTCCGTGCCGCTGACCAAGCTGACTCGTCTCGGTCGGCCCGCGCAGCATTGACCGCAGTCGCGGGCCACCCCTCTTTTCCCAAGGTGTCCTATGACTAACAACGTTCCTGAAAACCAAGCTCGACAAGGACCTCTTGGGCGGCCCGTCCTAATTGTGCTCATAGCCGCGCTCCTGCTGGCCATTGCCGCCTGGGGTGTCGCCGAGATCTATGGCGTAGTCATCAAAGGACCCTCGACAGACCTGCAGGACAGCCTAGCTCCCGCTGCCTCCAGCCCAAACCCGGCCTCGACCAATCGCGTTCAATCTCAGTCTGACAGTGTTAACAGCCAGCCGATCGATCACAATCCCAAGGTGGACAAGAATCCAACGCCGCAGTTCAGCACAGGCGGTGATCAGCAAGGGGTGCAGCCGTCACAACCGGCTGCACATTAA
>NZ_JBFULQ010001442.1:0-500 GCF_054049815.1 Mesorhizobium sp. P5_C1
CCCGCTCCCGCGACTCAAATTAGCACGCGCTAAAATAGTTCCGGAACATTTTAGGCAAATTGAAATTTCAATCATTACCGCGATCAAACGAGCGACAAATGCCCCGAGGTCCGAGAGTTGGTGACGAGATCACGCTAACGGCCACCATCCTGAAGGTGATGGAGGGCGGCGTTTCGAGTGTCAGCATTCCGACTTATAATTTCCCCCTGGCCATCGATACGCCGAAAAAAACCAGGGCGCGGTCAAAAGATCGAAATCAGCGGTTTTGCCACGCGCGTCGATGACGAAGATGGAAAGGTAACGGTACGGATCGATGGTGGTGGTCTGGTAACCGTGGATGCCGATACAATCACCAACCTCTCAACGACATCGCGGGTGACCGTTCGCGAGTAGCTATCTGGATGAGGCAAAAGCACTCAATGACGAAGATATCGGACCTTGGACCACCAGTCCCCGGCAAAGCGGCACGGCGTACCGGTGGCCGATGAACGGGACCATTT